>JBEQUD010000139.1:0-3408 GCA_040349235.1 Acidobacteriota bacterium | reverse complement strand
CAAACCCGAGGTCGGCCGGCGAGGTATAGACCGGGTTGCCACCGAGGACCACCAGCGCCACGACCTTGCCGGCGTTCATGTCGGCGACCAGATCGTGGAGCGACTGCACGTGATCGACCGGCTCGGCTTCGACCGGATCCGTGTAGACCACGGTCGTGCCGGCGTTGCCGAGGGCCGCGTTCATCGCGTGCGCGAGGGCGTGGACCGCCGGCGGCTGGGTTTCGCCGGCGATGACCACGCTCGAGCCACGGTGGGCGACGAGATCCTTCGCGATGGCCCCGACCCAGCGGGCGATGTCGGCGTGGTGGCCGGACGACGCCGAAGCCGCGGTGACCCCGGCGACGCCCACGGCGGCGGCGATCTGGCGGGCGACGCCCTCGATGTCACTCGGCCGGAGGGCCAGACGATGATCGGCGCGAGAGCCCGTCGAAGTCGGCATGCTCTCGAGCGCGTACAGCCGATTCATGCGTGCCGCGTGCTCGGGACGGCGCCGGGCGGCGAACTCGCGGGAATAACGGAGGCTGCCTGGGCCGTCCGCCAGGAAATCAGCGTCGAGCGTCAGGATGACGTCCGCGCGGTCGATGCGGTAGGCCGTCGCGACGTATTCGCCGAAGGCCAGCTTCGACCCGACCCGCGTGTTGTTGCGGCTTGCCGGGTCCCACTGGTGCCACTTGGCGTTGGGGAATCTGGCGAGGAGTCCGCGAATCTGGGCTGCGAGCGTCGGCGAGTTGACCGATTCGGTGAGCAGGCGCAATCCGCTGCCGCCGAGCGGCTCTTGCGCATCGACGAGGCCGGAAACGGCGCTGAGGAAGTCGGACCAGGGGCGGATTTCGCCGAGGTTCGTGACCGTGTGCGACCGATCGGGGTCGTAGAGGCCGAGCACGGCCGCTTGCGTGAACACGTCCGTCGCGCCCAGGCTGCTCGGATGCAGGGGATTGCCCTCGATCTTCGTCGGACGCCCTTCGTGGCTCTCGACCAGGAGGCCCGTCGCAACGCCGCCAAGCGCCATGGCCGTGGCGTAGAACAAGGGCCGGCCTGGGATGACGTCTTCCGGTTGCCGCACGTAGGGCACGATGGCCTCGGGCGGCTGCCGCGTGCACGCCGTGACGCCGGCTAGCGCCATCGAGGCGCCCATCAGCTTCAGGAAAGTGCGCCGTTCGACCGGGTCGGAAATTGCTTCGACTTCCGAAGGGAATTCGTTGTACAGGCGCTCCTGGAACGCTGGGTCGTCCGCGCGTTCCTCGAGGGTGCGCCAGAAGGAGCGCTCGGAGGGCTGGTCTGGTTCCGGCGTCATCGATGGCATGTGGAGCAGTTCGTCAGTTTCTGGATGTGGTATTCGGCCACGAGCCGCTTGCCCAGCTCGATTTGGTTGGACGGGGGCACGTAATCGACGCGGAAGACCGCCTCGCGCGGACGGACGTAGCGCTCGGGCTGCCGGTGGCAGTCAACGCACCACTCCATCTGGAGCGACTTCTCCTGGTACATGAGCGCCATGCGGTCCACCTGCCCATGGCAGGTCGTGCACCCGACGCCCTTGTGCACGTGGATGCTGTGGTTGAAGTAGACGAAGTCGGGCAGGTCGTGGACCCGGGTCCACTGGATCGATTGCCCGGTGCGGAAGCTGTCGCGGACCGGCGCCAGGAACGGACTGCCCGAGAAGATCTGCGAATGGCAGTTCATGCAGGTCTGGGTCGGGGGGATGCCGGCGAACGACGAATTCTCGACCGACGTGTGACAGTAGCGGCAGTCGATGCCGTTGCCCGCGACGTGCCGCTCATGGCTGAACTGGATCGGCTGGCTTCGCGCCACCCCCGCCAGGGTCACCCACGAGGAGCGGTTCACCTGGCTGAGGACACCGAACAGTGCGGCGATGAAGAAGACGGCCCCGAAGATACTGACCCGGGCGATGGTGTTGGCGCTGCGATGAAAGATCTGGGACATCGGTGGTGCGATCGGGTCCGCGGCGTTCCGCGCTCCGCCTGAGAATATTGCTTCTGCCCGCGCGATTGGCAGTTCTTATTTTGTGAAATATTTCACTTGTAAGTCAAACGTGGTCGAGCTGCGCGGGGCTTGCGCGCGCTTGCGAAGATTTCCGCGTCGTGCTAAACCCCTGCGCCAGCTAAGATAAGGGGAATGAGCGAGCGGAAGTACCGGCAACGTGGCTACCAGGATTCGCCACCAAGACGCGAGGCGCCCCGCGAGGCGCCCCCGCGGCCCGAGCCCCGCGCGCCCGGGCGGCTGCTCCAGGACCCCGCCGGCCCGAAAACCCCGAACCTGATGGCGTCGCACGAGGTCTTCCGCTGCGCCCGGTGCGGCAACCTCCTGCCCGTGTCCGTCGCGGCGGACGGCCGCTGCGCGCGCTGCGGCACGCCCCTCCACGCCTGCGTCCAGTGCGTCTCGTTCGATACCGGCGCCCGGTTCGAGTGCACGCAGACGGGCCTCGCCGCGCGCGTGTCGCCGAAAGACGCCGCGAACGCGTGCGCACTGTTCACGCCACGGACGACCGTCGAGCGCCAGACCGGCACGCCGGCGACGCCAGGCGCGCCAGGCACGACGAGCGCGCGCCAGGCCTTCGACGACTTGTTCAGATAGCGTTTCGGGGAGGATTCGGCACGATGGCGCTCATTGCGGCGGCGGATCAGGCGCGTTTGCGGGACTCGTTCGCCGGGATGCCGCGAGCCGTGCGCCTGATCTTCTTCACCCAGACGTTCGGCTGCGACACGTGCCTGCAGGCGAGGCAGATTCTCGACGAGCTGCCTGCACTCTCCGACAAGGTCACAATCGAAGAAGTCAACCCGGTCCTCGACCGCGCGCGGGCCGACCGGTACGGCATCGACCGCGTGCCCGCGGTCGCCCTCGTCGATGGAGACGGCCTCGATTCGCGCATCCGGTTTCTCGGCGCGCCGAGCGGCTACGAGTTCATCTCGCTCGTGCAGGCCATCCTCCTGGTCGGCGGTGCGGCGTCCAGCCTGTCGGACGCGAACCGGGGCCGCATTGCTGCCGTGGATCGGCCCACCACGATTCACGTCTTCAGCACGCCCACCTGCCCCCACTGCCCGCGGGCCGTGGCGCTTGCGCAGGAGATGGCGTTCGCCAACCCGAATATCACGACCTACGCGGTCGAAACCACGGAGTTCCCGGACCTGGCGCGCCGCTACGGCGTGAACGGCGTGCCGAAGACGGTGGTCGCGCACGGCGCCGCCGGCGGGTCGGACGAGGGGGCCGTCGAGATCCTGGGCGCCCTGCCGCAGGACGACTACGTCGCGCAGGCGCTAGGGCCCTTCCCGTCCGACGCCCCCGCCCTCCTTTCCTAGCCACGGATGGGGCCTGCCATGAGGCGCTGGCTCGCAGGCGTTGTTCTGCTCGTCGCGGCCACCGCGGCGGCGCTCGGCGGGGCGGAGCCCGTCA
>JBEQUD010000117.1:0-4268 GCA_040349235.1 Acidobacteriota bacterium | reverse complement strand
TCGAGCTTGAGACCTTCGAGCGCCTTGCCGCCGCGCACCAGCGCGACTCCGCCGCCGGCCACGATGCCCTCTTCGACGGCCGCCTTGGTGGCGTGCATGGCGTCTTCGACGCGCGCCTTCTTTTCCTTCATCTCGGTCTCGGTGGCCGCACCGACCTTGATGACGGCGACGCCGCCCACCAGCTTCGCCAGCCGCTCCTGCAGCTTCTCGCGGTCGTAGTCCGAGGTCGTGTCCTCGATCTGGGCGCGGATCTGACGGACCCGGCCTTCAATCGACGCCGACGTGCCGCCGCCCTCGACGATGGTGGTGTTGTCCTTGTCGATGGTGACCTTCTTGGCTTTTCCGAGGTCTTCCATCTTGATCGACTCGAGCTTGATGCCGAGGTCTTCGGTGATCGCGCGGCCGCCGGTGAGGATCGCGATGTCCTCGAGCATCGCCTTGCGGCGATCGCCGAAGCCCGGCGCCTTGACCGCGGCCGCCTGCAGCGTGCCGCGCAGCTTGTTGACGACCAGCGTCGCCAGCGCCTCGCCCTCGATGTCCTCGGCGATGATCAGCAGCGGACGGCCGAGGCGCGCCACCTGCTCGAGCACCGGCAGCAGGTCTTTCATCGAGCTGATCTTCTTCTCGTGAATGAGGATGACCGGGTTCTCGAGCACCGTCTCCATCCGCTCGGGGTCGGTCACGAAGTACGGCGAGAGATAGCCGCGGTCGAACTGCATGCCTTCGACCACTTCGAGCGAGGTCTCCATGCTCTTGGCTTCCTCGACCGTGATCACGCCGTCCTTGCCGACCTTGTCCATCGCGTCGGCGATGATCTTGCCGATCGTCTCGTCGTTGTTCACCGAGATCGTGCCGACCTGCGCGACCATGTTGCCGCTGACCGGCTTCGACATCTTCTTCAGCTCGTCGGTGACCGCCTCGACGGCCTTCTCGATGCCGCGCTTGATGTCCATCGGGTTCGCGCCCGCGACGACGTTCTTCGCGCCCTCACGGTAGATCGCCTGCGCGAGCACGGTGGCCGTCGTCGTGCCGTCGCCGGCCGTGTCGGACGTCTTGCTCGCCACCTCGCGCACCATCTGGGCGCCCATGTTCTGGAGCGGATCCTTCAGGTCGATTTCCTTGGCCACCGTCACCCCGTCCTTGGTGATGGTCGGCGATCCGAACTTCTTGTCGAGGACGACGTTGCGGCCCTTGGGGCCCAAGGTCACCTTCACCGCGTCGGCCAGCTGGTTGACGCCGCTCAGGATGGCCTGGCGGGCCTGCTCGCCGTACACAATCTGCTTTGCCATCGATGTTCTCCGTGAATGCTTCGGTTACTTTTTGGTTTTCTTGCTGTCGCCGCCATCGATGACGGCCAGAACTTCGTCCTCGCGCATGATGAGGAAATCCTCACCGTCGAGCTTGATCTCCTGGCCCGAGTACTTACCGAACAGGATGATGTCCTCGGCCTTCACGTCGAGCGCGACGCGTTTGCCGTCGTCCTTCACCTTGCCGGCGCCCACGGCGATGACCTTGCCCTGCTGCGGCTTTTCCTTCGCGGAGTCCGGGATGATGATCCCGCCGATTTTCTGTTCGCCTTCTTCGAGGCGCTGGACAATGATGCGGTCGTGCAGCGGTCTGACGTTCATGCTCTCTGCTCCGTCTGCGTAAGTGTGGAGAAAGTCTTCCAGGTAACCCTGAAGATCGTGGCGCGCGCGGTTAGCACTCACCACTGACGAGTGCCAATTATATTCCAGCGGCTGGCAGTGTCAACGCCGGATTGCTAACTGGATGGCGACGAGGTGCGTCGGCGGATCTTGTGCTCGGCGATCTTGCGGCTGAGGGTGTTGCGGTGGATGCCCAGGGTGTCGGCCGCCTTGGTCAGGCTGCCGTCGCAGCCGCCGAGCACGCGCGCGATGAACCGCTTTTCGAATTCGCGCGTGGCGTCCTCGAAGCGAACCCCTCTGGCCACCATCTCCTCGACGAGTTTCTCGAGCTTGTCGCTAAGCATGGCGCGCCGTGCTGGGGACCATCATTGCAGGCTGCGGCCGGTGAGCCGTTCGAACGCCTCGAGGTATTTCTCGCGAGTCCGGATGACGACCTCGTCGGGGAGCGTGGGGACCGGGGGCTGTTTTTTCCAGCGGATCTCTTCGAGGTAGTCGCGGACGAACTGCTTGTCGAAGCTCGCCTGGGGGCCGCCCGGTTGATAGCCGGCGGCCGGCCAGAACCGCGAGGAATCCGGCGTCATCACTTCGTCGATGAGGATGAGGCGGTCTTCCGCGGGACGCCCCTGCGCCGCATCCCCGGGGCCCGCGGGCAGGAGACCGAACTCGAACTTCGTGTCAGCCACGATGATGCCGCGCGACGCGGCGTGCGCGGCGCCTTCCGCATACAGCCGCAGGGTGAGCGCGCGCGCGCGTTCGAGCACCGCTTCGCCGACCAGGCTGGCGGCCTCGGCTTCGCTGATGTTGATGTCGTGGCCGTTCTGCGCCTTGGTAGCCGGCGTGAAGATGGGCTCCGGCAGCCGCTCCGACTCGCGCAAACCCGCCGGCAGGCGGTGGCCGCACACCGTGCCCGTCGCGCGATAGTCCTTCCACCCGGACCCAGACAGATAGCCGCGCGCGACGCACTCGATGGTCAGCGGTTCCGTACGCCTGACGAGCATCGAGCGGCCGCGCAACCAGGCGATGCCGTTGGCGGGCGGTGGGAAGTCGGCCGGGTCGAGGGACAGGACGTGATTGGGGACGATGTGCGCAGTGCGATCGAACCAGAACGCGGAGATCTGCGTGAGAATTTTGCCCTTGTCGGGGATGCCGGAGCCGAGCACGTAGTCGAAGGCCGAGATCCGGTCGGTGGCGACGATGAGCAGCCGGTCGTCGAAATCATACAGATCCCGGACTTTGCCCTGGCGATCAGGTGCCCGACCGAGGAGGGTGGTTTCGAGAACGGGCGAGAGCGTCGGCAAGGGGCTCCTTGGAGGTGCGAAGTCCTGCATCTTACAGGCGCGGGACAGGGGCTGACAACAACAACATGTGGGGGCGGTATAGTAGAGACGCTCAATCAGGCATGCGATCGTCCATCCGAACCGTGGTCGTCCTGGCGGTGGCCGCCCTGCTGGTCGTCGCGTTCCTCCGGAACGTCGATCTCTGGCGCGTCGTGCGCGAGATCGTACACGCAAGGCCCGGTTGGCTCGCGCTGGCGCTCGCTACCATGGTCGTCAATCTGGTGATCCGCGCGGTCCGGTGGCAGTATTTGCTCGAGCCGCTCGGCCGCGTCAGGTTCGCGAACGCGTTCCGCGCCACCGCCGTGGGGTTTGCGGCCAGTACCGTTCTGCCGGCGCGCGCCGGCGAGTTCATTCGGCCGTATTTCCTGTCGCGCCACGAGCGCATGAGCGCGACGGCGGCCTTCGCGACCGTGATTCTCGAACGTCTGCTGGACGTGGTGACGGTGCTCGGGCTCCTCGCCTCCTTCGTGTTCGTGTTCGGGCGCGACCTGGGCGCCGCCAACCCCGCGCGGTTTGCCGCGGTCGCGTGGGCCGGTGCGACGGCGGCGGCGATCTCGTTCGCGTCGCTCGTGGTGTTGTTCGTGCTGGCAGGGCATCCCGCGCGCTTGGCCCATTTTCTCGCGCGCCTCGAGGCGGTCGTGCCCTCCGCCCTGGCGCGTCTCATCGGGGGCGTGGTCGAGAAGTTCGCGACGGGCCTGGGCGTCATCCGGCGGCCGCGTCGGCTGCTGGTGGCGCTCGCCTGGTCCCTGCCGCTCTGGCTCTCGATTGCCCTGGGCATCTGGGCGGTCTCGATGGCATTCCGCCTGCCCATTCCGTTTACGGGCTCCTTCCTCGTGCTCGCGATTCTCGTCATCGGGGTGGCCGTGCCGACCCCCGGCGCCATCGGCGGCTTCCACGAAGCCTATCGTCTGGCGGTCACGACGTTCTACGGCGCGTCGGAGGCGGCGGCCGTCGGTGCCGCGCTCGTCCTGCATCTGCTGTCGATAGGACCGTCGCTGCTCCTCGGGTTGTATTTCGCCGCGCAGGCGGGCCTCAACGTGTCCAGGATGCGCGAACTGGCGGTTCACTCACACGACGCGTCCGCTCCGCTCGCGCCGCCGGACGCGCCACGCGCCGCCCGGTCCACCAGAGAACCTCGCGGAGATGCCGCGTGAAGTGCCCCTACTGCGCCCACCTCGGTGACAAGGTCGTGGACTCCCGCGAAAGCAAGGAAGGCGAGGTGATCCGCCGCCGCCGCGAATGCCTCGGCTGCGGCAAGCGCTTCACCAGCTACGAGCGGATCGAC
>JBEQUD010000111.1:0-5389 GCA_040349235.1 Acidobacteriota bacterium | reverse complement strand
TCTGCGACGCGATGATTGCCATCCGCGCCGAGATCCAGGCCGTCATCGACGGGACGGCGGACCGGAAGGACAACGTCCTCAAGCACGCGCCGCATACGGCGGCGACGGTCAGCGCCGACGTGTGGACGCACGCCTACTCGCGCGAACAGGCCGCGTATCCGCTGGCGTTCGTGCGCGCGCGCAAGTTTTTGCCGAGCGTCGGCCGGATCGACAATCCGTACGGCGATCGCAACCTGATGTGCACGTGTCCGCCGATCGAGGCGTTCACCTAGCCGTCAGGCGCGGACCCCGCGACTACTTGTCTTCTGCTTCGAGCTGCGCGATGACGGTCTCGTAGCATGTCGGGCAGACGCCGTGGCTGAACTTGACGTCCGTGTGCTGGGCCACGTAGTGGTCCACCTACTCCCAGTAGTCGCCGTCGTTGCGCACCTTCTTGCAGTAGCTGCAGATGGGCAGCAGGCCGTGTAACTGCTTGACCTGCGAGAGGGCCGCTTCGAGTTCCGTCACACGCTCGGCGAGCTTCTCCTGCAGGGCGTGGACGCGGAGGCCGACCTGCACGCGTGCCCGGAGCTCCTCGGGGTCGAACGGCTTGGTCAGGAAGTCGTCGGCGCCGGCATCGAGCGCGGCCACCAGGTCCGCGTGCCCTTCGCGGGCGGTCAATAGCAGCACGTAGAGGTGCGCGAGGGACGGCTCGCTCCGGATCCGGCGGCACAATTCCGGGCCGTCGGCGCCGGGCATCATCCAGTCGAGAATGGTCAGGACGATCTTCGGGTCGCTCTGGAGCGTCTCCCAGGCGGCCGTGCCGTCGGCGACGACGACCGTTTCGAGCCCCCAGCGCTCGAGTGTGCTCTTCAGGATCATCGCCGTGAGGCGATCGTCGTCGGCTATGAGTGCGCGCATGGTGAAGACTCCTGGGTGACATCCGGTGTCAGTGTTCTGAGGCGGTCCATGACCCGTGCGGCCTCGGCGACGAGCGCGTCGCAGTCCGCACGCGCCGTGGCGGCCTGTCCATCGCCTGCGACCGCCTCGATGGTGCGGGCGATCGCTGATAGCCGCGTGGCACAGAGCGTGCCCGCGGAGCCCTTCAGGGCGTGCGCCGCGGCCCGCAGTCGTTCGCTATCGTTGCCGTCGAGGGCCGCCGCAATAGCGGCGAGCCGGTCCGGGGTGTCATCGAGAAACAGGCGAACCACATCGCCAAAGATTGTCGCCGCCGAGCCGGCGCAGAAGCGCAGCCTGGTCGAACGTGGCCGCCTCCTCCTCCGCATCGGCGGGCGCGGAGGCCGATCCCGTGGCCGTCCGCTCGACGAGCGTATAAAGGCGCGCCGGGTCGATGGGTTTCGACAGGTAGTCGTCCATGCCGGCGGCGAGGCAGCGCTCGCGGTCGCCGCTCATGGCGTGCGCGGTCATGGCGATGATGCGGGTGTGGTGTCCGAGCGCGTGTTCGCGGCGGCGGATTTCGGCGGTCGCCTCGAACCCGCCCATCATGGGCATCTGGACATCCATCAGGACGAGATCGAACGGACCCCGCTCGAGCGCGTCGATGGCGTCGAGGCCGTTGTCCACGACCGTGACCACGTGGCCGCGACGGCGCAGCAGGCCGGTCGCGACCCGCTGGTTCACGACGTTGTCTTCCGCGAGGAGCACACGCACCGACCGCGGTGCCGACTGGGCGGCGGGCGCGAGGGCCTCCGCGCCGTCCGCACGTTCGTGCCCCTGGGGGGCGCGGTCGAAGCGGGCCGTGAAGTGGAACGTGCTGCCCTCGCCGGGCGCGCTCTCGAGCCACACGCGGCCGCGCATCATCTCGACGAGCGACGCGGAAATCGTCAAGCCGAGTCCCGTGCCGCCGAACCGCCGGGCCGTCGAGCCGTCAGCCTGCCGGAACGCCTCGAAGATCTCGCGGTGCTTCTCGGCCGGGACGCCAATCCCCGTGTCAACGATGCGAAAGTGCAGCGCCGGCTCGGTGTCGCCCCCCTCCGTTGGCGCGACGTGCACCGCGACGCGCCCTCGCTCCGTGAACTTGATGGCGTTCGAGACGAGATTGGTCAGGACCTGCTCGAGCCGCACCGGGTCCCCGACGACCAAGGCGGGCACATCCTGGCCGACGTCGGACGTCAGCCGCAGCCCTTTCGCGTCCGCGACGACGGCAAGCGGTTTGAGCGTCCGCGCGATCACGTCCGCGACCGAGAAGGGGAGCCGTTCGAGGGTCAGGTGCCGGGATTCGATTTTCGAGAAATCCAGGATGTCGTTCAGGATGGTCAGCAGGAGCATCGCGGAGGTCTTGACTGTCGTCAGGTGGTCCCGTTGCTCGGCGGTCAGATTGGAATCGAGGGCGAGCTCGGTCATGCCGATGATGCCGTTCATCGGCGTGCGAATCTCGTGGCTCATGTTGGCGAGGAACTCGCTCTTGGCCGCGTTGGCGCGCTCGGCCGCGCCCTTGGCCTCGCCCAGTTCCGCCGTGCGTTCCCGGACGGTCCGATCCAGGCCGTCGGTGAGTGTCTTGAGCTGCCCGTACGAGTCCGCGAGGCGCGCCTGCATCTGGTTGAGGTGCGTCTGGAGCGCCACGACCTCCACCGGGGCATCGTCCTCCACGAGGACGGGGGTCGGCGACTTGAGGGCGGATACCGCCCTCACCGCCGCCGCGAATTCTTCGAGGGGGCGCGTCACGGTGTCGGCGAAGGCACGTGCCCCGAAAAGGGCGAGGCCGAGCCCGAAGAAGATGACGCCGAGTGTTGTCGCAAAGTAGCCGACGGGAGGAAGCGCGGCGTTCAGGCGCGGCTGCCAGACGAACACCTGCCAGGCAGCCACGCGGCCGGTCGCCGTGCCGGCCAGCTGCTGGGTGGACGTGCGGGCGTCCGCCGTGCGCTGGAACACGTAGCTCCCATCGACGGCGCGCGTGCTCGCGTCGAGCAGCGGGTCGCCGGTGAGATCCTGCGTCCCGACATAGCCGGACCTCGGGCTGGCGAGCAAAACCCGGTGGTGCTCGTCGGCGATGACCATGTGGAGGTCCGCCGGGCTCGCGTGCAGGGCAAGGTAGTCGTCCAGCCGGTGCAGGTCGAGCGCCGCATACACGATGCCGGCGGTCGCCCCGTGCGCGCGGTAGGGTGCGCCGATGATGACGCGCGGCTTCCCGGTGATGCGGCCAACCCCGAGGTCGGAGATCGCGACGCGCTCGCCGTGCAGCGTCTTGTAGAAGAACGTGTTGTGGGCCAGGCCGACGGCGCCGGCCGGCCTCGGAGGCACGATGAGCACGTCGGTGCCATCCTTGTCGATGATGCCGGCCCGGGCGAACTCGCCGTAGGCCGTGACGTAGTTCTTCACGAGGACGTCTCGCGCGTCGGGCGCATCGGCCAGTTCGCCCACGGCGGCCGCGAGCGTCTCGACGCTCTGTGCGTGGGCCCGGAAGTAGTCGTCCAGGTGGTCGCGGACGGCGGTCGCGGCTTCGTGCAGGCGGACGCTGCTGTCGGCGATCTGGCGGGTGCCGACCAGTTGTGCTGCCGACGCCCCGAGCAGCAGCACGGGCAGGGCGGCCACGAGGACGAAGGCCTGGAACGCGTCGGCACGGAGGCGTCGCGGGTGCCCGTACCGCTGGCTGGGAATTAGGTGGTAGGCGACGGCAAGCTGGACGCCGAAGTCCGCGATGGCCAGCACGACCATCGCGGTCAGCCAGCGTTGGATGGCGATGAGGACCCGTGCGGTGCCCTCGATGTGGATACCGAACACGGCGGGGAAGGCGGAGAAGATCGTGTTGGCCACCACCCAGAGCACGGCCCCTGTCAGGAGGCCGGAGCGATTGCGTCGGGCGGCCACGCCGAGCACCACGGCTTCGACGCCCAGGAGGAACACCTGGGGTGCGTCCACGCGGAAGGTGGCCGGCGCGGCGATGAGGGCAGACAGCAGGCCCCACCAGGGGCCCAGCACCAGCGCGACCGGCAAGGTGAACAGGCGGCCGGGGAACAGGCGCGCGATGAACGGGAGGGGGACGGCGTTGAGGACGTAGCCGGCCGCACCCGCGGCAAGCGTCACGAGGATGCGAATCGTGCGCCTGTTCACGCGCTGGCCCCGACGCTGCCAGGTACGAGGTTACCGATGGCGGTCATCACGCGCGTCGCCTGGGCGAGCAGGTGTTCCCACGCCGGCCCGGCGTGGTCGAGCTGTCCGTCCGTGCCAATTTGCTCGAGCGTCCGCGCGGCCTCGAAGAGCCCCGTCGCGGAGAGATTGCCGGCGGCGCCTTTGAGCGCGTGCGCGCTCGACGAGATCCGCTTGGCGTCTCTGGCTTCGACCGCGGCCTTGATCGCGGCAAGGCGGGCCGGGCAATCCTCGCGGAAGACGAGGAGCACGTCGGCCAACAGCTTCTCGTCGCCGCCCAGTCGGTGGCGGAGCCCCTCGACGTCCAGCGCGGCGACGGACGCGGGCGCGGCGGCTGCCGGGGGCGTGGCCGGCGGGGCAGGCAGGGGCTCGGCGCTTGGCTGGAATTCGTTCTCGACGGTGGCGAACAACAGCGTCGGATCGATGGGCTTCGAGAGATAGCCGTCCATGCCGGCCGCCAGGCAGCGTTCGCGGTCCCCGTCCATGGCATGCGCGGTCATCGCCACAATTCTGATGTGGCCGCCCTTGGTTTCCTCGCGGCGGCGGATGGCGGCCGTGGCTTCGGCGCCGCCCATGACGGGCATCTGCATGTCCATGAGCACGAGGTCGAATGTGCCGGCGGCGAGCGCGTTGAGCGCCTCGAGACCGTCGTTGGCCACGGTCATCTGATGCCCGCGCTTGCCAAGCAGCCCCGTGGCGACGCGCTGGTTGACCACGTTGTCCTCGACGAGCAGGATGCGGAGCGGGCGGACGAGGCCGGGGCTCGCCGGCCGCTTCTCCTTGGTGTCCTTGGCGCGGGCAGGCGCGGCGGTCGGCGCCGGTTCGCCGCGGCGGAGCACACGGCAGACCGCGTCGTGGAGGTCGTCGGCCTGCACAGGCTTGGTCAGATACGCCGCGATCCCAAGCGACTGCGAGCGCGCCCGCTCGTCGTGGTAGGCCGACGAGCTCAGCATGAGGATGACAGTTCCCGCGAGCTCGGGTGTGCCCGCCACCAACTGCGCCACGTCGAACCCGTCCATCTCGGGCATGTTGACGTCGAGCAGGATCAGTTCGAACGCCTGTCCCGAGCGCGCGGCGTGCGTGAGGACGGCGATGGCCTCTCGGCCCCCGACCACGGCAGAAGGCCTGGCGCCCCAGCGCGCCAATTGTGTCTGGAAAATGCGCCGGTTGACCGGGTTGTCGTCCACGATGAGAATCGGGACGTTCGCGAGCAGCGGTTCGGGCCGTGTCTCCGTCGCCGCGATATCCGCCAGCGGGAAGGCCGCCGTGAAGTGGAACTCGCTGCCGCCGTCGGCCTCGCTGC
>JBEQUD010000099.1:0-5288 GCA_040349235.1 Acidobacteriota bacterium | reverse complement strand
GGGCACGCGCCGGGCCGTCGTCGCACTCGACGCGGGCACCGGCGAACTGCTCTGGATGCACAGCGAAAACGAGGGCAAGCGCGGGGATTCCTCGCCGCGTCCGCTGTCCGGGCGCGGGCTGGCTTACTGGAGCGATGGCCGCGAGTCGCGAATCCTCTACATCACGAAGGGCTATCGTCTGGTCGCGCTCGACGCGAAGACGGGGGTTCTGGTGGCTACGTTCGGCAAGAACGGCATCGTCGATCTGAAGCTCGACGACGACCAGGACATGGACCTCGTCACGGGGGAGATCGGGGTGAACTCCACGCCGATCGTCGCGAAGAACGTCGTCATCGTCGGGGCGGGGCACCTGTCCGGTGCCGTCCCCAAGAGCAAGCGGAACGAGAAAGGCTACGTCCGCGGCTTCGACGTCAAGACCGGCAAGCGGCTGTGGATCTTCCATACCATTCCCCAGCCGGGCGAGTTCGGCAACGACACGTGGGAGAAGGATTCCTGGGCCTACACCGGCAACACGGGCGTGTGGGGGCAGATGTCTGTGGACGAAGAACTCGGCCTGGTGTACCTGCCGGTCGAGATGGCCACGGGCGACTACTACGGCGGCCATCGTCCGGGCTCGGGCCTCTTCGGCGAGAGCCTGGTGGCGGTGGATCTGCAGACCGGCAAGCGGAAGTGGCACTATCAGCTGATCCATCACGGCATGTGGGACTGGGACCTGCCGTGCGCCCCGATTCTCGCGGACCTGATAGTCGATGGAAAACCGGTCAAGGTTGCAGCCCAGCCGACCAAGCAGGGTTGGCTGTACACGTTCAACCGTGAGACCGGGCAGCCCATCTGGCCGATCGAAGAACGGCCGGTGCCGAAAGGGGACGTCCCCGGCGAGTGGTATTCGCCGACCCAGCCGCATGTGACCAAGCCGCCGGCTTACGAGCGTCAGGGCGTCACCGTGGACGACCTCATCGACTTCACGCCGGAACTCAAGGCCGAAGGCCTCAAGCTGGTCCAGAAGTACAAGATGGGGCCGATCTTCACGCCGCCGGTCTTGAGCAAGTGGGAGGGACCTCTCGCCACATTGGGCGCGCCCGGCGCGGGCGGCGGCTCCAATTGGGCGGGCGGCGCGTTCGACCCCGAAACCAAGATGCTCTACGTGTACTCCCGGTCGGGGATCGGGTCGTACAACGTGCTGGCGACCGAGCCCGGTCAGTCCGACATGGCCTACGTCAACGGTCAGGCGCAGAATCCCGAGAAGGCGCCCAAGAAGCCGAACCCCAACGCAGCGCCCGGGCGCCTCGGCGACCCTGACGACGAGAGCCACGGCGCCCCGAGCGCCCCCCTCATCGTGCGGGGCCTGCCGCTCGGCAAGCCGCCTTACGGTCGGATTACCGCGTTCGACATGAACAAGGGCGATCTGGTCTGGCAGATCGCCCACGGCGAAACCGCCGACGCCATTCGCAACAATCCCGCGCTCAAGGGTGCGACCATTCCGCGCACGGGGCGTCCCGGTGTCATCGGCACGCTGGTGACCAAGACGCTGGTAATTGCCGGCGAAGCGGGTGTCTTCACCACGCCGAACGGCCAGCGTGGCGCCATGCTGCGCGCCTACGACAAAGCGACGGGCGTCGAACTCGGCGCGGTCTACATGCCCGCCGGACAGACCGGGTCGCCGATGACCTACATGCTGAATGGCAAGCAGTATCTCGTGGTTGCCGTCGGCGGCGGCAACTACAGCGGTGAACTGTTGGCGTTCAAGTTGCCGTCGTAAGACGCGCGTTGATGTGAGTAGAGGAGAACATATCGTGTACAAGAAAGTGGCGTGTCTCGCCCTGATCGCAGTCGGTCTGTTCGGCCAGCAGGTGGCGGCGCAAACCGCGTCCGACGAACTGGACTTCGAATTCTTCCGTACCAAGGTTCAGCCGATCTTTCTGGCTGAGCGGCACAATCACGCGCGCTGCATCGGCTGCCACACGGTGCCTCCCGGCGGAAACACGCCAGCGCTGGCGCCCCTCGCCAAGAACCAGCTGATGTGGACCGAGGCGCAGTCCCGCCAGAACTTCGCGGAGTTCTCCAAGAAGGTCGTGCCGGGCAGCCTCAAGAGCCCGCTCCTCGTGCATCCGCTCGCGCAGGCGGCCGGCGGCGACATGGCGCATCTGGGCGGCAAGCACTTCAAGACCCAGGACGATCCCGAGTGGCAGGTGCTCAAGGCGTGGGTGTTCGGCGCCAAGGTCCCGACCGGGCCGGTCACGATGAAACCCCGGTTTCTCCAGACAAACTTCGCGGGGACCAGCGTTGATGTGATCGACACGGCGACGAACAAGATCGTGGGCGAGATCAAGGGCATCGAGTTAAGCCATGGTGTTGCGGCGGCTCCAGACGGAAGCCGTATCTACGTCAGCAACGAGTCCGAGTCCACGCTCGATGTCGTCGAGGCCAAGTCGCTGCTCCCGCTCCAGCGCATTCCGCTCAGCGGCCATCCCAACAACATCTCCATCAGCAAGGACGGTCGTCGCGTGTATGTCTCGATTGCCACAAGGACTGGCGGAGTGGACATCATCGATACGGCCACCGCGACGGTCGCGAAGACGGTCCCGCTCAATATGTCGGTCCACAACACCTTCGTGACGCCCGACGGCAAGTACGTCGTCGCCGGATCCATCCAGGGGAAGGCCGCCGCCATCATCGACACCAAGACCGAGGAAGTGGCCTGGCCGATGCCGATGGATACGGGCGTGCGGCCGATGGCGTTTGCGACGAACCCGGACGGCTCGACCAAGTGGATCTTCATGCAGTTGGCGGCGTTCAACGGCTTCGCGGTGGTCGATTTCGCGACCCACAAGGAGGTCAAACGCCTGACGCTGCCGGCCCTGGCACCTGGACGGAAACCGTACCCGCCCGGGAGCGAGATCTCGCACGGTATGGCCGTCACGCCAGACGGAAAGACCTTGGTCGTGGTCAGCCGGATCAACTCCGCCTTGTACTCGTACTCGCTTCCCGACCTGACGGTGACCGGCACCGCGGAGCTCGAAGGCAAGGGCTCCGGCTGGGTGTCGATCACTCCAGACGGGGCACGGGCCTACATCGCCAATACGAACACCGATGACGTGTCGGTCGTGGACATCAAGACGATGAAGGAGATCGCGCGGATTCCGGTCGGTGCGTCTCCCAAACGAAACATCGTGGCGATGCTGCCCTAGCCCTCCAGGCCTCGCCGGCGCGACCATCGCGCTGGCGAGGCGTCCGCGAGGTATTCATGACGAGGATGTGGACGCGGACGTGCGCCGTCGCGATCGGTGCGCTCCTCGTGTCGGGCCACGTGCTGCGGGCGCAGGGCGGCGCACCGGCCAACGGCGAGTGGCCGACCTACGGCGGCGACCTGGGGAATACCCGCTATTCGCCGCTCGATCAGATCACGGCGGCCAACTTCAACTCGCTCGAGGTCGCGTGGCGCTTCAAGACGGACCATCTCGGCCCGCGGCCCGAGTTCAACCTGCAATCGACGCCGTTGATGGTCGGCGGCATCGTGTACTCGACGGCCGGCACGCGGCGCGCCGTCGTGGCGCTCGATGCGGCCACGGGCGAACTGCTGTGGGTGCACAACGAAAACGAAGGGGCCCGCGGAGCGGCCGCGCCGCGGCAGCTATCGGGCCGCGGCCTGGCGTACTGGACGGACGGCACCGCGGGACGCATTCTCTACGTCACGCCCGGGTACCGGCTGGTGGCACTCGATGCCAAGACCGGTGTCCCCGTGTCCACGTTCGGCAAAGGCGGCATCGTGGACTTGAAGCTCGACGACGATCAGGACATGGACCTGATCAAAGGCGAGATCGGCCTGCACGCGACGCCCCTCGTGGCGGGCAACACCATCATCATCGGCGCCGCACACCTGGCCGGCAGTGTCCCCAAGAGCAAGCGTAACGAGAAGGGCTACGTCCGCGGCTTCGATGTCAGGACAGGCAAGCGCCTCTGGATCTTCCACACCATCCCCTTGCCGGGCGAGGTCGGCAACGACACGTGGGAGAAGGACTCCTGGGCCTATACGGGCAACGCCGGAGTCTGGGGACAGATGTCCATCGACGAGACGCTGGGCTTACTCTATGTCCCAGTCGAACTCCCGACCGGCGACTTCTACGGCGGCGATCGTCCGGGCGCCGGTCTGTTCGGCGAAA
Source organism: Acidobacteriota bacterium (assembly GCA_040349235.1). Taxonomy (GTDB): domain Bacteria; phylum Acidobacteriota; class Vicinamibacteria; order Vicinamibacterales; family CAVVIG01; genus JBEQUD01. The sequence continues at coordinate 1,128 of JBEQUD010000099.1, read as the reverse complement.
CGCTGGTGGCGCTCGACCTCAAGACCGGGCAGCGCAAATGGCATTACCAGTTCGTCCATCACGGGGTCTGGGACATGGACAACCCGTGTCCCCCCGTGCTCGTGGACATCACGGTCAACGGGCGCGTCATCAAGGCCGTGGCGCAGCCGACCAAGCAAGCCTGGCTCTACGTCCTCGACCGCACCAACGGCCAACCGGTGTGGCCGATCGTCGAGAGGCCGGTCGAGAAGGGGACGGTGCCGGGCGAGTGGTATTCCCCGACCCAGCCGTTCGTCACCAAGCCGCCGGCCTACGACCGTCAGGGTGTCTCACCCGACGACCTGATTGATTTCACGCCCGAGCTGAAGGCCGAGGCGCTGAAGCTTGCCGCGCTGTACAAGATGGGGCCGATCTTCACCCCGCCCGTCGTCAGCAAGTGGGAAGGGCCGCGCGGCACGCTCACCCTGCCGTCGGCCGTCGGTGGGACGAACTGGCCCGGCGGGTCGGTCGATCCGGAAACGAAGCTGTTCTACGTCTTCTCCATCACGCAGGTGACCTCGCTCGGCCTCGTGCCGACGCCCGACCCCAAGCTGACGGACGTCGCCTACATCGAGGGCATGGGGGCGGACCCGGCCGTGGGCGGCGGCGCCTCGGTCCGGTCCGGCGGCGAAGGCGGTCCCAACACGAGCCCCACCGTGCAGGGGCTGCCGCTCATCAAGCCGCCATACGGGCGTATCACCGCCATCGATGTGAACAAGGGCGACATCGTCTGGCAGGTTGCGCACGGCGAGACGCCGGACAACGTGCGCAACCACCCGGCGCTCAAAGGCCTGGCCATTCCACGGACCGGCCGCGGCGGGCGCATCGGCACACTCGTGACGAAGACGCTCGTCATCGCCGGGGAGGGCGGCTTCTTCACATTGCCGGATGGCCGCCGCGGCGCCATGTTGCGCGCCTACGACAAGGCGACCGGCAAGGACGCTGGCGCGGTGTACATGCCCGCTCCCCAGACCGGTTCGCCGATGACGTACAAGATCAACAACACGCAGTATCTGGTAGTGGCCATCGGTGGCGGCAATTACCCGAGCGAACTGGTGGCGTACAAGCTGCCGCAATAGGGACCGCGCGAGTGATGCAGACAGGCGCGCT
>JBEQUD010000093.1:0-9061 GCA_040349235.1 Acidobacteriota bacterium | reverse complement strand
TACCGTCGCCGCCGCGATCGCGCGCCTGTTCGCCGTGCCTACCGTGCCCCCGTTCGCCGTCGAAGTGCCGCCGTCGCGGACGCTCGGCGACCTGGCCATCCCGGTCGCATTCCAACTGGCGCGCACCCTCAAGAAGCCGCCGCGCGCCATCGCCGAGCAACTCGCCCCGGCCCTCCGCTCGGTGCCAGGGGTCGCGCGTGTGGACGCCGCGCCGAACGGCTACCTCAACGTCTTCCTCGACCGCCGTGCGTTTCTGCTGGCACGCCTGCGGGGCGAGGTGCCGGCGGCACCCGCCGCGCAGGACAAGATCGTCGTCGAACACACGGCCATCAACCCGAACAAGGCAGCCCACATCGGCCACCTGCGCAACGCCACGCTCGGCGACACCCTGGTGCGTGCGCTCCGCTTCCGCGCAGCGCCCGTGGAAGTACAGAACTACATCGACGACACGGGCGTGCAGGTCGCGGACGTGGTCGTCGGCTTCCGTGAGATCGAACGCCTCACGCTCGCCGACGTCCGGCGGATCGCGGACACGACCCGCTTCGACTACTACTGTTGGGATCTCTACGCCCGCGTCACCGAATGGTATGAGGGCGACAAGGACCGTCTCGCCATCCGCGCGGCGGCGCTGCACGACCTCGAACACGGGGGCACGGAGACCGCGGAGATGGGGGCCGTCGTCGTCGATCGCATCGTGCGCGCCCACCTGGCGACCATGGCCAGACTGAACGTGTCGTACGACCTGCTCACCTACGAGGGCGACATCCTCCGCCTGCAGTTCTGGGCTCATGCCTTCGAGACCCTCAAGGCCCAGGGCGCCGTGTTCCGCCAGACCGAGGGGCGCCTGGCCGGGTGCTGGGTGATGCGCATCGAGGACGGGGGCGGAACGAGCGCGGCCGACGAGGACGACGCCGAAGCGCGCGAGAAAGTCATCGTCCGCTCCAACGGGGTCGTGACCTACGTCGGCAAGGACATCGCGAACCAGTTCTGGAAGTTCGGCCTGCTCGGCCGCGATTTCCACTACCGCGTGTTCGCGGCGCAGGCGGACGGCCACGATCTCTGGTCCACCAGTTCCACGGGCGGCGAAGCCGTGCATCCGCCGTTTGGCCGCGCACGGCGGATCTACAACGTCATCGACTCACGCCAGATGTACCTGCAGGCGCTGCTCAGCCAGGCGCTCCAGACACTCGGCCATCCCACGGAGGCGGCGAACTCCGTCCACTTCTCGTACGAGATGGTGGCGCTCTCGCACGCCACGGCTCGCGAGCTCGGCTACACGCTCGACGCCGGCCAGGACGAGGCCGCCAAGCCCTTCGTCGAGGTGTCCGGCCGCAAGGGGTTGGGCGTCAAGGTGGACGACCTGCTCGATCTGCTGACCGACAAGGCGGCGGGCGAGGTCGCCAAGCGCAACCAGGAATTCGCCGCCGACGAGTGCCGCCGGGTCGGGTCGCAGATCGCCGTCGCAGCAATTCGCTATTTCATGCTGAAGTATTCCCGCGGCAAGCTCATCGTCTTCGATATCGAGGAGGCGCTCAGCTTCGAAGGGGAAAGCGGGCCCTACCTGCAGTACGCCGTTGTGCGCGCGAACAACATCTTCCAGAAGATCCTCGACCGAGATGGTCTGACGGAGACGGACGTCGTCGCCGCCCTCGCGGGCGACGACGCGGCCGCCGAACTCGCCGCCGAAGCGAGCGACCTCTGGGCGCTCGTGCTCGAATCCGCCCGGCTCGACGACACCGTCGAGCAGGTCGTCCGCTCGCTCGAGTTCTCGACGCTGGCGAAATACGCCTTCGGCCTCGCACAACTCTTCAATGCGTTCTATCATCGCTATCCGATCCTCAAAGAGGAGGATCTCGAGCGCAAGCGCTGGCGGGCGGCCGGTGTCGCCTACTTCCGTCAGCAGTTGACGGCCGCCCTCGCCGTGATGGGCATCGACGTGCCGTCGCGCATGTAGCGCATCGCCACACTCGTTGGCGGCCGATGCGCGGCCGCCCACACGCCACCCCCGTTCACCCCGAATAAGGACCACGGCCATGGTTGGGATCACCGCGTGCGACAAGATCGAGGACTATCGGCAGGCCATCCTGCACGCCGGGGGCGAGGTGCGAATTCTCGAGCCGTCGAGCACGACCGAAGACACCCTGGACGGCATTCGCGGCCTGCTGCTCAGCGGCGGTGAAGACGTGGCGCCCGCGCGGTACGGCGAGCCGCCCCACCCCGCCCTCGGCACGACCAGCGAGGCGCGCGACGCCTTCGAGATCGGCATCATCGAGGCCGCTCGTGCACGCGGCCTGCCGATACTTGGCATCTGCCGCGGCATCCAGATCCTGAACGTCGCCGCCGGGGGGACGCTGTTCCAGGACATTCCGACCGAGGTCCCGGGCGCGATCGACCACAGCTTTTCCGTCCCCAGGCACCAGGCGTACGAGCTGGCGCACGAGGTCTGGTTGGACAAGGATTCACTGCTGGCCCGGCTACTCGGGGAACGCCTGGCCGACAGCGACACGCTCGCGGTGAACAGCCGGCACCACCAAGCCGTCAAGACCCTCGCCCCCGGCTTCCGGGTGTCGGCCACCGCGCCTGATGGGGTTGTCGAAGCGATCGAGGATCCTGGCGCCCGTTTTTGCGTAGCGGTCCAGTGGCACCCCGAGAACTTCTGGCGCACGGGCGAATTCCGCGCGCTGTTCGAAGGGTTTCTGGACGCGGCCGCCCGCTGACGCTCGACTACCCTCGCCGGTCGAGGACGGCCACCGTCTCCACGTGCGGCGTATTCGGAAAGAGATCGAACGCGTCCACGCGCGTCAGGCCGTAGCCCGCGTCCACGAAGCGGCGCGCATCCCGCGCGAGGGTCGCTACGTCGCAGGACACGTAGACGATGCGCGGGGCGCCCAGGCGGACCACGCCGTCGAGCGCCGGCCGCGACAGGCCGGTGCGTGGCGGATCGACGATGACAGCGAACCGGCCGGCCCGCCCGCGCTCCCCACCGCCGACTCCAGCGCGAGGCCCCACCCGGACGAAGTCCTCGACGGACTGATGCACGGCCGCCACGGCGCCGTCGGTCGGCACCGCGTTCGCGGCAAGGTCGCGCGCCGCGACCGGATCCCCCTCGACGGCGACCACGCGCGCCCGACGCGCTGCGGCAGCCGCCAGCGCGAACAGCCCAACGCCCGCGTACAGATCCAGCAGGTCGGCCGCCTCGGGCACCTGCGCGGCGACGTGTACGACCAACCGCTCGAGCAGATGGCGATTGCCTTGGAAGAAGGCGAGCACGTGTCGGCGAAGCGCGATGGAGACCCGCGCGTCCAGGTGCAGCACGTCCGTCACGTGAACCTCGCCGTACTCGGCCGACGGCGACCATAGCCCCGTCAGCCCGTCGAGCGCCGCAAGACGTTCGAGGCCACGCCCGCGACCACCCGGGGGGAACAGCCCCTCGAGCCCGACGACACGCTGCGACGCGTCACAATTCTCGGTGAGATCGATCGCCTGCACCCCGTCGAGCCCCCCGGCGGCCAGGCCCGCCGCGAGCCCCTCGAGCACATCGCACGTCTCGGGCAGCAACTGGCCGGTCGCTCGCGGGTCGCACAGGTCGTGCGTGCCCTCGCGGAAGAACCCCGCACGCCCGGCGCGGAGGTGGAGCCGGGCTCGCATGCGGTACCCTTGCTCGCCCGACGGCGTCACGGGCACCGCGGTCGGCAGTGGCATGCGCCCGATGCGCGTAAACGCATCGGATACGACGAGCGACTTGAGTTCCAGCTGGCGCGGGTAGGCGACATGCGCGTAGAGACACCCGCCGCAGAGCGAATCTGATGCCCCGGGCCGGCGGTCGGGCGAGGACTCGTCCACGCGGGTGGTGGCCGCATACGCCACGCCCTTGCCCATCCGCTCGACGACCGCCTGCACGCGCTCGCCCGGAATCGCGCCCGACACCAGGACGACCAGTCCGTTGGCGCGCGCCAGCATCCGCCCGCCCGCCGCAGGCTTTTCAATCGTGAGCGCGAGCGTGTCGCCGACGGCCATCATTGGGGGATTCAGAGCAACGCGATAACTGGCAGGTTCGCGCGCTCGCGCACGAGCCGGTCGAGGGCGGCGTCACGGGCGCGCGCGAACACCTCGTCGGTCATCGCGGCGCGAAACCCTGCAAGCTCCTCCTCGGCCTCGCGTGCAAGCTCCGCTTCGGCGGCGGCGTCGAGCCGGGCCCGAGTGGCCGCCAGCAGCGCACGATCCAGTTCCGCGAGCCGGTCGAGAAGCGCGCGTCGCGCTTCGCCACGGACGCCCCGCCGCGCGAGATCGAGTTCCGCCGACACGCGGTCGAGCACGTCGTCCGTCGCGGCGTCGAGCGCGCCCGCGACGCGCGCGGATGTCAGGCGCCGAAGGACCCGTTCGAGATGGGCCGGCAGTGACGGCCCGTGGCGCACGGGCTCGGCACGCTCGCCCGCCGGCTCGTCGGCGCCCGCACGCGTACCGCCGGCCGCCACGTCCGTGGTCACGCTCGTGGTGACGCCCGTGGCGCGGCGCCATTCGTCGAACACGTCGAGGACGTCCGCGTTGCAGAAATCGATGCGCACCGGCCGCCGCCGTGGCCCCTTGGCGTAGTAGCGCTCGAAGTAGCGATCGATCCCGCGCAGGGCCACCTTGATGGGCACGCCCCCGGTCGCCCACCCCGCGACCAGATCGAACGATGGGCCCACCAGACGAATCACGTGCCCGTCGTTCTTCCGGCAGAGAAAGCTCTCGACTTCCCGGCAGTAGTCCGCAACGTCCACTCAGTAACCTACAAATCGACGACTCGCCTGGTCACGCCTGATTGCGTTCCCACACCATCCGCAGGCCCTGCAGCGTCAGATCGGGCTCGACGCGGTCGATGAGCCGCGTCTCGCCCGCAATCGCGCCCGCCAGGCCTCCGGTGGCCACGCACAACGCATCGCCCCCGAGCTCGTCGCGCATGCGCCGGATGAGGCTTTCGACCATGCCGACATAGCCGAAGAACAAGCCTGATTCCATGGCATCGACCGTCGTGCGTCCGATGACGCGCGCGGGCTTGCGGACGGCCACGCGCGGCAGCCTCGCCGCGCGCTGGAACAGCGCGTCGGCCGACATCTGGACCCCAGGACAAATCGCGCCGCCGAGATAGGCGCCCGCGACGGACACCGCATCGAGTGTCGTCGCTGTCCCCAGGTCCACGATGATGATCGGGCGGCCCGCCTGCCTGCCCCACTGCTCGTAGGCGGCCACGGCATTCACCACACGGTCGGCACCGACCTCGCGCGGGTGCTCGCAGAGGATCGGCATCCCGGCATTCACGCCGGGCTCCACGGTCAGCGCCGTGAGGCCGAAGGAGCGGCGCGCCATCTCCTCGATGGACGCGGTCAGGGGCGGCACCACCGATGCCAGCACGATCGCGTCGATGGCCCCCTTCGCGATGCCGGTCTTTGCTCTCCCGCCCATCGCTGTGCCGACACCCGCTGTGCCGCTCGTTTCGCTGCCGCCGCGGGCCAGCAGCAGATCCACGAGCAGGGCCAGTTCGTCGGCGGTCCGCTCGCGCATCGTGGCAAGCCGCCACGTATCGACCAGCCGCGCGCCGTCGAACACACCGAGGACGATGTTCGTGTTGCCGAGGTCGATCGCTAGCAGCATGCCGCGCATCCACGAACACCGTCCATGGCCAGACGGCCTACAGCCACGTGACCTCGCCCGCCACGATGCGCTCGGTCTCTGCGCCGTCGTGCACCAGGAGCGCCCCGTGCCCGTCGATGCCCGCGGTCATCCCCGACCGTGTCGATGTGCCTGTTGTCCATGCTACGGGTGCGCCCACGCTCCCGGGGGCACGCGCGCGCCACGCGTCGAGGATAGCATCGAAGCGGCCGCGCAGAATGTCGTCGTACCGTCCTGCCAAGCATGAAAGGGTCTCGGCGAGCACCGGAGCCCGTTCGACAGGCCGCCCCAGCGCCGTTTCGAGCGAGGTGGCCCGATGCTGCAACTCCGGAGGATACGCCGCCGCCCCGACGTTGATCCCGATGCCCACCACAACCGGCGGGTTCGCCGCGCCGGCGTGCACCGACTCGGCGAGCACGCCGCCCAGCTTCCGCCGACCGACGTAGACGTCATTCGGCCACTTGAGCTCGGTCACCAGGCCGGTCGCCGCCTCGATGCCTTCGGCCGCGGCCACGCCCACGGCCAGTGTCAAGAGCGCCAGGGCCCGCGTGCGATCGCCCTGCGTGGCACCGGGATGGAGCACCACCGACACGTAGAGACCGCTGCCCGGCGGGGAGAACCATGTGCGGCCGAGGCGCCCACGCCCCGCGCGCTGCTCGTCGGCGATGACCACGGTGCCCTCGCCCTCGCCCGCGGTCGCCATCCCAAGCGCGATGTCATTGGTTGACCCGACGGTCGGGAAGAAGAGCACGGGCGTGCCGAGACGGCCCAGGCGCGGCCGTGCCCGCGCAAACGCGTTGGCGAGGTCCACCGGCAGCGGCACCGGCGCGTCGGGTCCCTCAGAGGGGTTCGATTTCAAGACTGATGTCGGCAGCCGGCGCGGAGTGCGTCAGCGCCCCGACCGACACGAAATTCGCGCCGGTGGCGGCGAGCTCGTCCATCCGCTCGAGGGTGACGCCGCCAGACACTTCCGTGGTCGCGCGTTTGCCGACACGGGCGACCGCCTCGCGGATGTCCACGATCGAGAGATTGTCCAGCAGGATCCGGTCGGCCCCGGCCTCGAGCGCGTCATCGACCTCCGCCAGCGACTGCGCTTCGATCTCGATGGGGAGGCCCGGGCGGCTGCGCTTGAACCGTTTGACCGCCGCTTTGACGCCGCCCCCGAGCTTGATGTGATTGTCCTTGATGAGCACGGCGTCGGACAGGTTCGCGCGATGGTTCGTGGCACCGCCGACGCGCACGGCATACTTCTCGAGCGCACGCAGCGTGGGAGTCGTCTTGCGCGTATCGAGCACGACGATGCGTCCGGCGGCCGCATCCACGAACTGGCGGGCGCGGGTCGCGATGCCCGAGAGCCGCTGGAGGAAGTTGAGCGCTGTGCGCTCGGCCGTCAGCATCGGCGACGCGAAGCCGACCACCGTCGCGATGGCCTCGCCGGCCCGGCAGGTCTCTCCGTCCTTCCGGTACACGGTCGTCGCCACCTCGACATCGAGCTGACGGAACGCCTGGAAGGCGACGTCGAGGCCCGCCACGACGCAGTCGGACTTCGCAAGGAGGACGCCTTTGGCGCGCTGGGACGCCGAGACGACGCCGGCCGTCGTGATGTCGCCTTCGCGCGCATCCTCGTCGAGGGCACGACGCACGATGTCGCGGTAGAGCGCGAGTTCGAGCGATCCGGTCATGATGGCCCCGATTCGTAACCCAACACCAGAATCTCCCGCGGGTCGCCCACCGCGAGCTCGAACGCCTGCACCCGCAGCGCCGCCCGGAGATCGGCGTCCACCACCGGCATCCGATCGAGCTCGACGCGGCTCGCCACCACCCGCACCGCGCGGATCGGCACCTTGAGGGGCTGCTTGGCCTCGGACCGGTGCTTGCGCACCTCGAACATCACGAGCGTCGCCCAGTCGTACGCCGCCTGATCGGATTCGGCCGCCGCGCGGGCATCCGGGCCGAGCAGGGCCTCCAGTTCCGCGACCGACGGCCACCGGGCGGCGTGAATCGAGCCGACCTGCCACCACGACCAGACTTCTTCGGTGACAAACGGCAGGAACGGCGCCAGCAGCCGCAGCAGCACCGACAGGGCCGTGGTCAACGCAGCGTTGGCCGACCCGGCCCCGTCCCGTCCCTGTTCGCCGTAGCGGCGGCCCTTCACCAGCTCGAGGTAGTCGTCGCAGAAGCGCCAGAAGAAGGTTTCGGTCCGCTGCAGCGCGCGGGCGTAGTCGTACCCCTCGAGCGCCTCGGTCGCCTCCGTCACGAGCGCGGCGAGCGCGCGCAGCATCGCCCGGTCCACGGGCGCGGTGATCGCCCCCTGCGGATCGGCCGCACCCAAGGCGAACCTCGACGCATTGAGGACCTTGATCGCCAGACGCCGGCCCACGCGCATCTGGGCCGGATCGAACGTGGTGTCGGTGCCGGGCCGCGCACTTGCCGCCCAGTAGCGGACGCCGTCCGACCCGTGCTCTTCGAGCAGCGCCAGCGGGGTGACCACGTTGCCCTTGGACTTCGACATCTTCTTGCGATCCGGGTCGAGAACCCAGCCGGAGATGGCCGCGTTCTTCCACGGCAGTTCGCCGTGCTCGAGTTCGGACCTGAGCACCGTGTCGAAGAGCCACGTCCGGATGATGTCGTGCGCCTGCGGCCGCAGGTCCATCGGGAATGTACGCTGGAACAGATCCAGGTCGTCCGGCCAGCCGCAGACAATCTGCGGCGACACCGACGAGGTCGCCCACGTGTCCATCACGTCAGGATCCCCGACAAACCCGTTCGGCGCTCCGCGCTGGTCCGCCGTGTAGCCCTCCGGGGTGTCAGTCGAAGGGTCGATCGGCAGGTGCGCGTCGCCCGGCAGCAGGGGCCGTGCGTAGTCCACGGCGCCGTCGGAGGTGACGGGATACCAGACGGGGAACGGCACGCCGAAGAAGCGCTGGCGGCTGACGCACCAATCGCCGCTGAGGCCGTTGGTCCAGTTGTCGAACCGCGTCTGCATGTAGGCCGGATGCCAACACATTTCGCGGCTGCGGTCGAGCAGCGCCTGCCGTGCGTCCATCGCACGGATGAACCACTGGCGGCTGGTGAGGATCTCGAGCGGCCGGTCGCCCTTCTCGAAAAACTTGACCGCATGCGTGATGGGACGCGGGTCGGCGAGTAAGTCCCCCGACGCCCGCAACTGCTCGACGATGCGCGCGCGCGCCTTGGCCGCCGAAAGCCGCGCCAGCTCGTCGTAAAACCCCTTCGCCCGCCCCGCGTCGGTCGATTCCCACCCAGCGCTGCCCCACCGCACCGGGCCCAGCGTGCCATCGGGCTGGATGAGCGCCCGCACCGGCAGGCCGAGTTCGCGCCACCACGTCACGTCGGTCGTGTCGCCGAACGTGCAGATCATCGCGATGCCCGTGCCCTTCTCGGGGTTGGC
>JBEQUD010000086.1:0-4775 GCA_040349235.1 Acidobacteriota bacterium | reverse complement strand
GACGCTGCCGGCGAGAGAGCCGCCCACGAGCAGCACCGCGATCGCAGCGGCCTGCACACCGGTCGAGCCGTGGCGCAGCACGGCCCACATCAACAGGCCGACGAGGGAGCCGAACGTGCCGGGGGCGATCGGCGCATAGCCGACGCCGCAGACGGTCGCAATCGCGAGCGACAGGCGCGTCATCACGACGGGACGCGCACGACGCGCGTTCCCGCACACCGATCGTGAATCCCGCGATGCGCCGGCGCGAGCGCCGTCAGCAGCCCGAGACCCGCCGGCAGTGCCAGCACCAGCCAGACCAGCTCTCGCACGGCGGCGCGCCCGGGATCGAACGGCAAGCTCGGGTCGGCTGACACGACCTTGATGCCCGTCGCCATCTTGCCGAGGGTCTGTCCACCCGCGGCTGTGAAGGCCAGGAAATAGCCGCCGTTCTGGACCAGGAAGAACGCCAGCAGCGGGGCGCGCGGCACGCTTGCCGCCTCTGCCAAACCAATGCCGCAAATCTGAAACATGAAGTAGAGCGCCACGGCGTCAATCGCGGCGAGCAGCACGAGATCGACCAAGAGCGCGACACTCCGCGACGCTATGCTTGCATCCTTAGCGCCTGCATCCATGGCGCTTGCATCACTAGCGCTCGCATCACCCCGCCTTGCCTCGGCGTCCAGCCCGCCGCCGACCATCGTGCCGGCAGACAGGGGAAACGTCCGCCCTTCGCCGCGGAGCCTGGCGGACCGCGCCTCGACCGCAGCGGACGGCGCCGCGTCATTCGGCAGTTCGAACGTCGGAAGCCGCGCAGGCGTCGCGCGCATCCGCGGCACCTCGGGCGTCGCCCGGCGGACGGCAAGGGGCGTTCGCGGTGCCGACGGCTTGACGATGAGCGGAAGGTCTTCGGCGGCCCGATCGTCGAAGAGCGGCAGTTCGCCGGCCGGCGCACGCATGGGCCTCGGCGACAGGTCCGCCGCGCGTTCGAGCACGACCTCGTCCAGACCCACGCCGCTTCCGGTCTCCCGCGTCTTCAACGGAAAATCCAACCCAGCCGGTGGCGGCGTCGAGGACAACGAGAAGTCGTATCCGCAGTTGCGGCAACGCTCCACCGGCTCGAAACCGAGATAACCGCACTTGGGGCACTTCACTGTGCCCTCTCTCCCGCCGCGCGGCGAGGCGGCGACGGTGGACGCGTCTCGGCAAGCGCGATGAGCTGCCGTTGGATATCGCCCCGCAGCCGGTCCGCCTCGGCTCGTTCGACGTCGGTCGCGCGTACAACGTCCAACGCCCGCAACGCGTCACTCAAATGCCCCTCGGCGACGAGCGTGCGCGCCTTGGCCAGGGCAAGCGCCCCGCGCCTGGGCGGGGCCAGGGCGAACGTGTGGCCGACGGCTGCATCGGCTGGTCGCACGGGCGCGCCGCGCCGCGGCAGGAGCAGGGCACGCCAGTCGAGTGGCCCCCATGCCGCAATCGAATACGCCATGGCCGCACCAAGCGCGACCGCGAAGACCAGCAGTGCGCCGCGCCACGACAAACCGCTCGCTGCGGCAGCTCTGGCACGGGCCGCGGGCTCGCCCCCCCGCGCCGACCGCACGCCCGCCGCCGACGGACGGACAGGCTCGAGTTGCTGAAGCCGCCCGAACGCGGCAGCGGCTTCTTCGCGAGCCGCGCCGCTCTCGATGGCCGCCTGGAGCAGATGTCGCGCCTGGGCCGTGTCCCCGCGATCGACCGCCGCCACCCCACGCTGCAGCAATTCTTCAGCCTCGCGCTGTCGTTCGGCCAACGCGCTGCGGGCGCGCTCGATGTACGCGCGCGCACGAGCATGGCTGCGATCCAGAAACAGGACCCGGGTCCAGACGTGGACGGCGTCGTCGAACTGTCCGGCAAAATAGTGATCGAGACCGACCAGCAGCAGCTGTTCGATCTTCGCGTCCCGGTCCACTTCAGGCGCGGCGGGGACCGCGCGCAACCCGTCGGTACGAAGCGGATCGGACATGTGGATGGGATACTGAAAAGACGCGCCGATTATAGCACCGCACCTTGTAGACTGCAGTGCGCGGCGCCATCGTGCGACGCCAGCGGACAACGATGATGATCGAGTGCGTGCCCAATGTCAGCGAGGGACGCCGACCTGGCGCGATTGCCGCCATGGCGGACGCCATCACCCGCGTCGGCGGCGTGCGGCTGCTCGACCACTCGTCGGACGGGTCGCACAACCGATCGGTGTTCACGTTCGTTGGTAACGCGGCCAGCGTGGTCGAGGCGGCGCTCGCGCTCGTGGAACTGGCCGTCGCCTCCATCGACCTGCGGACGCACCGGGGCGAGCACCCGCGCATCGGCGCGGTAGACGTCATCCCGTTCGTGCCGCTCCGCGACGTCACCATGGCCGCGTGCGTCGATGTCGCCCGCGAAGTCGGTGCCGCAATCGCCCGCCGGTTCGCAATCCCGGTGTACCTCTATGAGGCCGCCGCCACGGCGCCCGCGCGGGTGCGCCTCGAGGACGTTCGGCGCGGGGGATTCGAGAAACTCGCCGCCAGAATGGCCACGCCGGGCTGGGCGCCCGACTTCGGTCCCTCGACCCCGCATCCGACGGCGGGGGCGACGGCCGTGGGCGCGCGCATGCCGCTCGTGGCCTATAACATCAACCTGGCGAGCAATCGGCTCGACGTCGCGAAGGCCATCGCCGCGGCGATCCGAGCGAGCAGTGGCGGCTTGCCCGCGGTCAAGGCCATCGGCGTCGCCCTCGCCGACCGCGGCATCGTGCAGGTGTCGATGAACCTCACCAACTACCACGAGACGTCGCTTGCGCGCGTGTTCGACGCGGTCCGCCAGCGGGCGGGCGAGCACCATGTGGCGATCCTGGAGAGCGAAATCATCGGTCTCGTTCCCGAAGACGCGCTGGTGGGGACGAGTTGGGAGGACCTGCGCCTCAGCGGCGCCGCGGCCGATCACATCCTCGAGCGCAGGCTCAGATAGCGTCTTCGTCGCCTTCGAACCGCCGCGCCGGTGCGATGCCGAACGCCTTCATCTTCCGGTAGAGGTTGCTGCGCTCGACCCCGAGCACCTCGGCGGTGCGCGACATGTTGCCCTGCTGGTCGGCCAGGGTCCGGAGAATCAGGGTCCGCTCGAACCGATCCCGCGCTTCGTACAGCGTGAGCGGCTCGCCCGGTGCCGGCGGCGACAGTTCGACCACCGGGGGCATATGGGGCTCGAGAAATGCCAGGTCGGCCACCGAAATCGTCTCCCCCGCCGTCATGATCATCAGGCGCTCGATGACGTTGCGCAGTTCGCGCACGTTGCCCGGCCACCGATACTGCCGGAGGACGATAAGGGCGCCTGGCTCGAACCGCTTGGCGCGCCGGCCGTACTCCCGCGCGAACTCCGCCATGAAATGGCCGGCCAGGAGAGGAATGTCCTCCTGGCGGTCGCGGAGCGCGGGGACGAAGATGGGGATGACGTTGAGCCGGAAGAACAGATCCTCGCGGAATCGGCCGGCCCGAATCTCCACCTGGAGGTCCTTGTTGGTCGCCGCGAGCACGCGCGCGTCCACACGGATGCTGGTCGTGCCGCCGACCGGCTCCATCGTGTGTTCCTGGAGGACGCGCAGGACCTTCGCCTGCGTCTTCAGGCTCATGTCCCCGATCTCGTCGAGGAAGATCGTTCCTCCGTCCGCGAGCTCGAACTTCCCGCGACGGTCGGTCACCGCACCGGTGAACGACCCGCGGACGTGGCCGAACAGCTCGCTCTCGATTAGCTCCTCGGGAATGGCCGCGCAGTTGACCTCGACGAACGCGCCGCTGCGTCGGCGGCTGAGCGCATGGACCGCCCGTGCGACCAGTTCCTTGCCCGTACCGTTCTCGCCGTGGATGAGCACGCGGCCGTTGGTCGGGGCTGCCATGGCCACTTGCTCTCGGAGTTGCTGGACGGCATAGCTTTCGCCGACCATGGTCTCGTGCCGGCTGACGCGGTCGCGCAGCGCACGGTTCTCGAGCTCGAGGCGACGCTGGCGCAGGGCATTGCCCACCACCAGCACGGTCTTCTCCAGGGAGAGCGGCTTCTCGACGAAATCGAACGCCCCCATCTTGATCGCACGCACGGCCGATTCGATGTTGCCGTGCCCGGAAATCACCACGACCTGCGCGTCCACCTGGCGCTCGCGGAGGCGCGCGAGCGTGGCAAGACCGTCCATGCCCGGCAGCCAGACGTCGAGCACGATCAGGTCCACCGCGCTCCGCGCGACCCGGTCCAGGCACGCTTCGCCCGTCGCCACGGCGTCCACGACATACCCCTCGTCTCGCAGCACTCCGGACAGCGCCGTCCGCACGCCGGGTTCATCGTCCACGATGAGGATCGTCGGCTTCAGCACGGGAACTCGATTGTAAACCGCGTGCCGCGCGGCACGTTGTCGCCCACTTCGATGTTGCCGCCGTGTTCGGCCACGATGCGGCGCACGATCGCCAGGCCGAGACCGCTGCCGCGACGCTTGGTCGAGTAGTACGGCAGGAACAACTTCTCGCGCTCGGCCGCGGGAATCCCCGGACCATCATCGGCGACGACCAGCCGCACCACGCCGTTGCCAGGATCGAGTTGCCCCTCCACGACGATCCGGCCCTTCCCTTCCATCGCCTCGACCGCGTTGTCCACGAGGTTGATGACCACACGCCTGACCTGCTCCGGATCGAGACGGACGAGGGGGAGGTCGGCCCCCACGCGCTGTTCGATCTGCACATCGGCGAGGACCCCGTCATAGAGCGCCACCGTATCGGCGACCAACTGCGCCAGACTGGTCG
>JBEQUD010000057.1:0-8679 GCA_040349235.1 Acidobacteriota bacterium | reverse complement strand
GCGCTCGGCCAGCTGATCGACGCGCTGGTCGCTGGCGTGCTGCTCGGCCTGCTTCTTCAGTTCGTACTGGTTGGCGAGCTTGTCGAGTTCGAGCTCGAAGAGGTCCGCCAGGTCCTCGGCCATCGCGCTCTGGCCCCCGCCCCCGCCCCCGCCCTGCTGCTGGGCGACTTGCGTCTCGTACTTCTGCTCGGCGTCCTGCAGGATCTTCAGGGCGCGCTGCTCGGGCGCCAGCGCGGTGTCCGGCTTCAGCTGCTTGAGGTCGGCTTCGGCCTGTTTCATCTCCGCCGCCGCTTTGGGCAGCAGCTCCGCGATTTCGGCGAAGGACGAGTCCTTGTTCGTGGCCCCGAGCCGCTCTTTGAGCTTGCCGACCAGCTCTTCGACCTGCTCGCGGAGCCGGGCCTGCGCGAGGTTGAGAAAAACAACGTTCTCGCGGTATTTCCCGGGTGCGGTCTTGGCCTTGTCGCGCACGGAATTGAACGTGGCCGACACGATTTCGCGCTGCTGACGCGACAGCTCGCCGACGTCGCCCCCTTGCCCGCCGCCGCCTCCGCCCTGCTGCGCCTGCGACTGCGCCCGCTTGTAGTCCTTCTTGAACGGGCGGATCTGCACGAAGTAGATGTCGCTCGATGTCGTGTGCGGGCCGGGGACCGCGTCGTTGTCGGTGGCCTTCGCGAAGTACGACACGAAGTCGCCGGGCTTCAGCCCCATCCCCTCCAGGTAGATGGTGTGGCCGGCACTGACCTCCGTCAGCGGCTTGCCCCCGCCGAACAGAGACAGCGTCTTCTGGGGGCCGCCGTTCACGGCGTACACGAGCTGGAGCTGTTTGACGCCGAAGTCGTCCACCGCCTTGACCTCAGTGAACACCTCTTCGACCGGTGTCGCACCGGTGTCGCGGCCCGGCTTGTTGAACGAGACGGTGGGGGGCTGGTCGTCGAGCACGTCAATCGTGTACTGCGGCGAGGCGTTGACCTTTTCGCCCTTGGGGTCGGTGAGCTCGATGCGGTAGAACCCTGGGTCCTGCAGCGTGAAGCGGCCCGTCAACGTCCCGTCGGCTTGCACGGCGAGCGGCACCGCCTGACCGTCCTTGAAGAGAATCTGTCCGCCGGCGGCGGGCATCGTCGGGGTGATGTGGAGCCAGGCTTCGGTGCCGCGCAGGGCGGCAACGTCCCCCCCGTTCTCGTCCTGCCGTGGGGGGAGGTTCGTATAGGCGGGGAAGTGATATTCCACGTCCATGCGCGAGACCGTGGGCAGATCGACGACGCTCAGCGTGTAGTGCGCAGACGGGACGCCGTTCGACTCGACGAAGTACTCGGTCTCTTTGTCGAGATGGAACAGCATGCCCTCGAACGTGCGGGCATCGGCGCCGCCGACGAGCGGCAGGCGTTCGAACGGCCCACCGGACGCAGGACGCACCATGAGCGCCGCGTCCTTCGCCGTGAACCCCGTCAGCGTGGCCCGGACGGATTGGTCCCCTCCACGCGGCACGCGCGCGTTGCCGGGCTGTACGGCAATCCGATACGGTGTGGAAGCTTCGGCGCTCCGCCAGACGAGCAGGGCCGACAGGCCGCTCCGAATGTAGGCCGGCCCGAAGGCGACGAGCAGCGCCAGCGCACCCGTGCAGACGCCGAGCGACAGCCAATGCCGGCGCATCCGGCTGCCGTCGATGCCCAGGCCGTGATTGATGCCGCGGCTCTGCGCGACGGCCTGCTCGACGAGGCGTTCGGTCAGCCTGGGGGAGTGGCTGGCGTCCTCGGCCTGCCGCCCCGTGGTCTCGACGGCGCTCAGGACCGCGGTGTCGAGCGAAGGATTGTGCTCTTCGAGGTAGAGCGCCACCTGGGTGTCGCTGACGACACGCCGCAGCGGGCGGACGGCGTACGCCACCAGCGCGGCGAACACGCCGAGCGCGACGACCCGGAAGGTGACGACGGCAGGGCCGCTGAACCGGAAGGCTTGGAGCAGGGAGGCGAGCACGAGGAGGACGACCGCCGTGCCGACGAAGACCATGACGGCACCGCGGGCCGCCAGCCGCAGACGCCAGCGGTTTCGGATGCGCCGGATGACTTCGACGAGTTCCGCACGATGTTCCATGTCGGCTCTCCCTTGCCCTTACGAAAAGGTTACCACCTTGGGGGCCCCGCAGCGAGCTACATGACGCTGGCGCTTCGGGACAGGCGGTTGGACAGGGCGGTCTCGGCGGCCAGCAGCAGCAGGCCTGCGAACAGGAGATACCACCACAAGCCCTGACGCTGCTCGGTTTCTTCGCCCGTCGCGGTCGTGGGGACGACGGTCTCTGCCGAGGCGGGCGTCGCGTGCCCGGTGACGGACGCCACCAGCTCCGGGATGTCGATGGGCGTCAGATCCGACTCGGCCGGGTCGAGATTGACGGCGATGAGCTGGGGCCGCGCGTTGGTCACCCCAGCCGAACGGATTTCGTAGACGCCTTGTTCATCCAGCTCCAGCAGCCCCGGGGCGCCCGCCTGCTGCGTGGTACGGGTCCCGGCGGGCGAGACGACCACCCGGCCGGTCCGAATCCGGGCCGCCGCCGAGGCCAGGTCCACGACCTGGCCAACCGTCAGCCATGCCGGCGTCTCCTCGTACCGCGCCAGATAGCGGACGAGCTGATGGACGAGGGGCAGATACACGGGCCGCGTCGGGAGGTCCGTCCACGTGTCGTCGAGCGTGGACGTCCAGAGGATGACCCGGCCCGCGCCGCTCCGGCTCTCGACCGCGGCCGCGCCGCCGTCGTCGTAGCGCGCAAGGACGCGGCTCGCCGGATTCGGCTGCACGGCGCGGTAGCGGAAGATGCGCGCGGCCGAGAAGTCGCCGCTCCGAGGCGCCCGGAAAATGTCGAAGACAGGATGGCTGTAGTCGAGGTAGCCGAGCGTGGCGCCTCGCCCGGACAGCCGATCTACAGGCATGCCGAGCAGGCCTGGCGAGAGCGCCGGCTTGTCGTTCGGCCACGACGCACGCTCGCCCGCGACGACGAGGACGCCGCCCCCGCCGTCCACGAACTGCTCGAGCGCGCCGCCCGCGGCGGCCGTGGGCAGCGGCGTGTCATTGAAGATGACGACGGCCCGCTTAGTGAAGAGCGCCGGGGTCACGCGCGCGGCCGGGACGACCTCGACCTGGAACGCCGGCGTCGTGCCCACCGCGAGCGCTTCCTTGAGATAGAGCGTCGCGTTCGTCCGTTCGCCGCCATCGACGATGGCGACCGACACCGGCGCGCTCGGCGACAGGACAAAATGAAGGGTGTTGTCGGCGGCGAGCAGATCCGTCCCCGCACGGACGGTGCCGCGGACGTAGGCGTCGCTGACCGTGAACGGGGCGAAGGTGACGGCCGTCGAGGCGTGCGGCGCGACGGTCACGACCTTGGTTTCGAGATCGTGGCCGTCCACCGCGAGTACGACAGGGACGTTGGCCGCGCCGTAGTCGCCGCGATTGGTCAGGCCCGCGGTCACGGCCACCCGCTCCTGACCCGCGAAGGCGGACCGCGCGAACGTCGCGGACGGTACCGACAGGTTCGCGGTGTCGGCGGCCACGGACATCGTGGACAGGCTGGTCCCTTGGGGGAACCGCGCATCGTCCGAGCTCGTCCAGCCGATCTTCTGGAAGTCGCTGATGAGGACGGCCTCGCGTCGTTTGACCGGCGAGCGGCTGAGGATGCTGTCGGCCAGCTTCAGCGCCGGTCCGAAACGGGTGCCGTCGGAAGCGACGCGCGCGGCGTCGATGGCCGCGTCCAGACGCGCGCGGTCCGACGTGGCGCGCATCGCCTCTTCTGCGTTCCGGCCGAAGAGGACCAGCGTGGCCCGGTCGTCCGCACCAAGCCCCGCGACGACCTCGCGGGCGGCGGCCTTGGCCCTCTGCCAGTGGTCGCCGTACCCCATGCTGGCGGAGTGGTCGAGGAGGATGACGACCTCTTTGGCGCCGCCGGCCGCCGCGGCCGCGAGCGACGCCTGCTTGAAGAAGGGCCGCGCGAAGGCGAGGACGATGAGCGCAATCGCAGTCGCCCGCAGGAGCAGCAGCGGCCACTGGCGGATGCGACGCCGCCGGACCGACTGGTACGGAATGCGCTGGAGGAACATCAGCGACGGGAACGCGACGACGCGGGACCGTTCCCGCTGAATCAGGTGGATCAGTACCGGAACGGCGAGCGCGCCCAGGCCGGCGAGGACCAACGGTGCCAGGAAGGACATGGGACGTTACCTCACCCGCATGCGCTTCTCGCGGCTCGACAGATAGCTGAACAGCCCACGGTCGAGCGGCGCCGCGGTGTTGAGCTGTGTGTAGTCGATGCGGTGCTCCGAGAAGCGCGTGGCCAACGTGCTGATGTGGCTGGCGATCAGCTGGCGGTATTCGTCCGCAAACGATTCGGGAACGACCGGCAGCTGCACTCCGGTTTCGAGATCCTCGAAGCTCGAGGCTTCCGTGTAGGGGAAGGTCAGCTCGGCCTGGTCGAGCACGTGGAACACGATGAGCTCGTTGCCGAGAAACCGCAGCGGCTTGATCGCGTCCAGGATGACGTCCGGATCGTCGTAGAAGTCCGAGATGAGCACGAGGACGCTTCGCCGCCGGAAGTGCTCGGCGACCCGGTTCAAGGTGCCCGCCAGATGGCCCGGACGCGCGGGCCTGGCCCGATCCAGCGTGTGCAGCACGACGTCGAAATGCTTCGCCGAGGGAGGGACGTGGGCGACGACCTCGCTGTCGAACGTGATGATGCCCACGCGGTCGCGCTGGCGGTGCGCCAGGTAGGCCAGGCACGCAGCGAGGTAGCTGCTGTATTCGAGCTTCGAGACGCCGCGGCTCGCAAAGCCCATGGACTTGGACACGTCCAACAGGATGCAGAAGTTGGTGTTGGTGTCCGCCTCGTACTGATTGACGTAGTAGCGATCGGTCCGCGCGTACAGGCGCCAGTCCACCCGCCGGATGTCGTCGCCCGGCACGTAGCCGCGATGCTCGGCGAAGTCGATGGACGCGCCGAAATACGGCGCGCGGTGCAGGCCGTTGATGAAGCCGTCCACCACCGTTCGCGCGAGCAGTTCGAGGTTGCCGATGCGCGCGAGGACGGCCGGATCGACAAAGCGCGCGCCGGGCATGGCGCTGCCGGTGTTCATGGTGCTACATGCCCGACTTGGGCGTGGCGACGACCGACAGCAGCTCGTCGATGATCGAGTCCGTCGTGACGCCCTCGGATTCCGCCCGGAAGTTCGTCAACACGCGGTGGCGCAGGACCGGATGCGCCATGGCGCGGACGTCCTCGAAGCTGACGTGGTAGCGCCCGCGGGTGAGCGCGCGTGCCTTGGCGCCGAGGACCAGATACTGCGCGGCGCGGACGCTCGCGCCGAACGCCACCCATTTCTTGACCGACTCTGGCGCCTGCGGCGAGTTGGGACGGCTCGTGCGGACCAGGCCGAGCGCGTAGCGCAGGACGGGGTCGGCAACCGGGACGCGGCGCACCAGGCGCTGGAACGCGATGAGGTCCGCCCCGGTCACCGGCTGGCGGTAGTGCGGATCCACAATCGCCGTCGTCGTGCGCACGACCTCGAGCTCTTCTTCCTCGGGTGGATGGGCCATCACGATGTTGAACATGAAGCGGTCGAGCTGTGCCTCGGGCAGCGGGTACGTCCCTTCGAGCTCGATGGGGTTCTGCGTCGCGAACACGTAGAACGGCTCCGTGAGGTCGTAGGTGCGCCCCTGGATGGTGACGCGGTGCTCCTGCATGGCTTCGAGCAGCGCCGCCTGCGTCTTGGGCGGCGTCCGGTTGATTTCGTCCGCGAGCACGATGTTGGCAAAGACGGGCCCGGGGGCGAACACCATCTGCCGGCGTCCCGTCGTCGCATCTTCCTGGATGATGTCGGTGCCGGTGATGTCAGACGGCATCAGGTCCGGCGTGAACTGGATGCGGTTGAACTTCAAGTCGAGCACGCGCGCCAGCGTGGCGATGAGCAGGGTCTTGGCGAGGCCAGGCACGCCGACGATGAGGCTGTTGCCGCCGACGAACAGCGAGAGCAGGATGAGCTCGATCACCTCGTCCTGGCCGATGATCCGCTTGTGCAGTTCCGTCAGGATCTCTGTCCGGCCGGCGTTCATCCGGTCGGCGAGTGCCACGTCATCGGTCGATTCGAAGCCAGCGGTGTCAGAAGCCATCAGTCTCTGTCCTCACTTCCTTGGGGCGTGCTGGGCCTGCAGGTCGCGGATCGCCTTGGTCTTGAGGGCGAGGTCGGTCAGCAGGGCTTCCATATCGTGTTCGTAGCGCGACGGGTCCAGGGTGCTCTTGCGAAGTTTGAGCGCGTCCACGTCCCGCTGCAAGGCCTCGCGCTCGGCGACGAGCGCCCGCATGACCGGGTCGGTCGTATCGACCTGGAGGCCCCCGTCGGAGGGGTGGGCGGTCAGGAACTGCGTCGCCGCCTGAACGCCGTCGTGCCCGTCTTCGAGGGTGGCGTGTTCGGTCCGCAGCAGGCCCGCCTGCTCGTAGACTTTGGCGACCTTGTTGTTCGCATAGGTGAACGCCTCGAAGATGGACACGTGGCCGTTGCGGTCCGCGTCGGCCGACGGCTCGCCGAACGCCTCGGTGAAGAAGGCGCCGAACTGTGGCTCGTTGCGCTCGCCGCCGGTCTTCGTGGCGGTGACCACCGTACGGCCCGGCGCCGCCACCGCGGCGACGAAGGGTCCGCTCGAGGCAGTCGTGTCAACGAACGCGACCTGGCGCCCCGCGAGCGTGCCGAGCAGCGTCGCCCATTCGCCGGCCGTGAGGTCGGGGCCCGGCAGGTTGAAGGACGCCACCTTTCCGTCGAAGGCACCATGCCCGATGAGCACGATCGTGATCGGATCGCCCGGGCGGCTGGCTTTGGCCAGATCGGCCACGGCCTTCTCCACGTTGGGCCGGGTCGATCGCGCGCGGATGCGGCCCGCGTCCACGGTGACGTCCTCGGCGAGGTATGTGATGTGGTCGGCCGGCACGCCGTCCTTCTCTATCGCGGCGGTGACGAGGGCCGACGCCCATTTGTGGAACTGCGCGGCGTGCGCCGCGTCGCCGGAGACGCCGGTGATGACGAGCAGGTGCGAGTCCTGCGCGGCCGCGCGGACCGGTGCGCCGCACCAGCCGAGCACGGCGAGGGTGCCTGTGAGCAGGGCGCGGCGCGCGCGGGCCGGCCGTGTCACGCCAGCCCCCGCGCGCGCCGGTAGCCCCATTCGGCGCCGACCAGCCCGAGGACGAGCAGCAGCAGCGCCGGCATGTCCCACAGCGCACGCTCTTCGACGACCGTGACCCCCCGGCCGCTGTAGCTGATGGCGTCGGGCAGCGACGCCACGTTGGCAGGCGTGAAAAAGCGCCCGCCTGTCTCTTCGGCGATGCGACGGAGCAGGGGCGCGCGCATCCCCGCGTCGTAGTACTCGGCGTCCCCGGCCGACACCCGGATGTGGAGGGTACTGCGCCCGAGCTCCTTCTGCCCGCGGGACGCGGTGACCTGCAGTTCGTACAGCCCCGGCTCGTCCGGGTTGAACACGCCGCCGTATTCGCCGTCGTGCTCGACGGTCCAGTCGAGGGGGACGTCCATGGTCTTGCCAGACGGCGCGACGACGCGGGCCTCGACCCGCGCATCGTTGACGGCGACATATGCCGTATCGAGCGCCTCAGCCGTGAAGGGCACCGGCTCGCCTGGCTCGACGCGGTCGTGCGCGGTCGCGACGTTCAACTGATCCGGGACGCCGTCCACGAGCCACCGGACCATCCGGCGCCAGAACATCGCGTGCATGGTGTCGGTCACCGGCACCTTGGCGTCCATCTTCCAGGTCCACGAATCCTGGATGGGCAGGGCCACCGCCTTGCCGCGCCCGTAGCGCTGGTACGCCAGCACGACCTGATTCTGGCCGCGCCGATCCATCGCGTTCAGGAGCTCGGTGGCGCCCGGCTTGATCGCGTGGACCGCGTTGACGGTCGAGACCTGGGCCAGCGTGCCCCATTTCTCGGCGGACGCCTCTTCGGTGTCGGCGATCTGCGTGACGGGGAAGGCGAGGCCGGCGCGCGTCGGCCTCGCCGACAACGGCGAAAACGTGGATGCGGTGCGCTCGTTGTCGAGGACCACCGGCAGGACGTCCGCAACCGGGGTGCCGCCCCATCCGCCTTCCGCGAACGCGCGCCGCCCCCCGAGCATCAGCAGGCTGCCACCGCGCACGCCGACGAAATCGGCCAGCATGCGCAGTTGCTCGGGCGCAAACGCAGCGGCCTCGACGCTTCCGAGAATCACCGCGCGATAGGCGAACAGCTCTTCGCGCGTCTTGGGGAAGCCGCCGGCCAACTCGTCAGCCGTGGCGACGTCGCCGCGCCAGTATTTGTTCTCCGCCGTCCGCAGCAGGATCGAGACCTGCAGGTTCTTGTCGTCTTCCACCGCCCGACGCAGGAACTTGGTTTCGAATCGCGGTTCGCCCTCGAAATAGAGCACCTTCTCTTTGCGGTCCCACACCTCGATGAGCGCGTCACGAACATTGTTCTGGACGACCTGCTCGCCGTCGAGTGGCGCAATCCGAAAACGGAACGTGCGCGGCCCCGCGTCCGCGGCCGTGAAGCGGATGGGGACCGTGGACGATTCGCCGTCGGGCGGCAGCGTCACCGCCTGCGACGCGGCGATGCGCCCTTCGTCCTCGACGACCAGGGTCACGGCCCGGCCGCTGTAGCCGGTTTGC
>JBEQUD010000053.1:0-2794 GCA_040349235.1 Acidobacteriota bacterium | reverse complement strand
CCCAACGACCCGAAGTTCTGGGACCGGGCCGAACTGGACAAGGAAGTCCACCGCACGTTCGACCTCTGTAACGGCTGCCGCATGTGCTTCAAGTACTGCCAGTCGTTTCCGACGCTGTTCGACGCGGTCGATCGCGCCGGCGACGTCAGGCTGCTGCCGATGGCCAAGGTCGATCAGGTCGTGGACGAGTGCTTTCAGTGCAAGCTCTGCTACACGACGTGTCCCTACACGGAAAAGGAAGGCCACGAGTTCAAACTGGACTTCCCGCGGCTCGTCATGCGGGCCAACGCCATCCGCCGGCGGGAGCGCGGCATTCCGTTCCGCGAGCAGGTTCTCGCGGATCCCGATCGGATTGGCTCGCTCGCCACGAAGACACCAGCCCTGGCCAACTGGGCGAACCAGCAACCCGTGCACCGCATCCTGATGGAAAAGGTGCTCGGCGTGCACCGCGACAAGCTGCTGCCGTCGTTCGAGAGCCCGACCTTCGAGGAGTGGACGCGAGAGCAGACCGGACCTGCGGCCGAAACCGCGGCGGGCACGCACCCCGTTGTCCTGTTCAGCACCTGCTATGTGAACTACAACAACCCCGAGATTGGGCGCGCCGCGTTCCGGGTGCTCGCGCACAACGAGTGCAAGGTGGCCTGCCCGTCGCTCAACTGCTGCGGGATGCCGGCACTTGACAGCGGGGACATCATCTTCGCCACCAAGCAGGCGAAGGCCAATGTCGAGCGCCTGCTCCCGCTCGTCGAGCGGGGATACAAGGTGGCCGTCATCAACCCGACGTGCAGCCTGATGCTGAAGACCGAGTATCCGGATCTGCTCGACGACCCGGCGAACCCGGCCCTCGCCGCCGCGGCGCGAACCGTTGCAGCCTCGACGCGCGACCTCGGGGAGTTCCTGTTCGAGCTCCGACAGGCCGGCCAGTTCAAGGAAGACTTCAAGAGCACGCCGGATGGCCCTGTTGCGTATCACGCTCCTTGCCACCTGCGCATGCAGAGCGTGGGGTACCGCGGCCGCGACCTGATGCGGCGGATTCCGCAGGTGCAGCCGCGCCTGGTGGCCGAGTGCTGCGGCCACGACGGCACGTGGGCGATGAAGGTGGAAAACTTCGAGGCGTCGCTGAAGAACGGGCAGAAAGCCTTCGACGGCATGCGGGAGGCCGGGTCGGAACTCTGGACGACCGAATGCCCCCTGGCCGCCCTCCAGTTCAAGCAGGCCTGCGGCCGCGAAGTGCTCCACCCCGTGCAGGTACTCGACCGGGCGTATCAGGAGAACGGGTTCGCCACCGCGGTGGCGCCAAAACCCGACGAAGGGAAGACGACATGAAGCCGCTGACCACCGACGACATCCTCGGCCGCGAGCGCTACGAGCAGGCGCGGCCCGACCTGCGCCGCCGCATCATCATGGACAAGGCGCGCCGCCGGGTACAGCTGGGCGCGCACTGCACCATCCACTTCGAGAGCCGCGAGACGCTGTCCTACCAGGTGCACGAGATGCTGCGCGTCGAAGACAGCTGGACGCGCCCCAATGCCGTCGAAGAAGAGTTGGCCTCGTACAACCCGCTCCTGCCGGTGGCGGGCGAGCTTTCCGCGACCCTCATGCTGGAATACGAGACGGAGGACGAACGCGCCAGCGCCCTGCCCCAGTTCGTGGGGCTCGACCAGCACGTCACGCTGACCATCGGGGATACGGCGCCTTTGCTTGCGCGCTTCGACCGGGGCCAGATCGACGAACGCGGGGTCTCGGCCGTGCAGTACATCAAATGGGATCTCGACGCGTCCCGCTGCGCGCTGCTCCGGACGGACGGCACCGTCGTGCGCCTGGCCATCGATCATCCGTTCTACCGGGCGCAGGCGATCCTCGGCGAGGACACCCGCCGCGCCATCATGCACGACCCGGACTGACGGCCCCCGGTTCTACTGGCCGCGATCGACGAGGCGATCCATGTCCTCGGGATACCGCTCGCCGGACGCGGCGTCCGGCGGAAAGGCCGCGTCGAGCGCGGCCCTCTCGTCCGCGGTGATCACCACATCGGTCGCGGCGACGTTCTCCTCGATGTAGCGGCGCCGCTTGGTGCCGGGAATCGGCACGACGTCGTCCCCCTGGGCAAGCAGCCACGCGAGCGCGAGCTGCGGCGGCGTGCAGCCCTTGCGGCTGGCAATCACCTGCAGCTGCCGCACGAGCGCCGTGTTGTGCTGGAGATGCCCTTGCTGGAAGCGTGGCACGCGCCGCCGCATGTCGTCCGGCGCGAGCGCGTCGATGTCGGTCACCCGGCCCGAGAGAAAGCCACGGCCGAGCGGGCTGAACGGCACGAAGCCGATCCCCAGCTCGCGGCAGACGGGCAGCACCGTGGACTCCGGCTGCCGATACCAGAGCGAGTATTCGCTCTGGACGGCGGCAATCGGATGCACGGCATGGGCCCGGCGGAGCGTCGCCGGCCGCACCTCCGACAGACCGAGGTGGCGCACTTTGCCCTCGCGCACGAGCCCGGCGAGCGCCCCCACGGTCTCTTCGATGGGCGTCGCGGGGTCCACACGATGCAGGTAGTAGAGGTCGATGACGTCCACTTGCAGCCGCCGGAGGCTTGCCTCGCACGCCGCGCGGACGTAGTCGGGCGTGCCGTTGACGGCGAGCGGAAGGCCTGGCGCCTGCGACAGGCCGCACTTGGTCGCGAGCACCACGTCGCCCCGCCGGCTTCGGATGGCCTGGCCGACGAGCGTTTCGTTGGCACCGCGGCCGTAGACATCGGCCGTGTCGAGCAAGGTCACGCCGAGGTCGAGGGCCCGGTGGATGG
>JBEQUD010000047.1:0-4445 GCA_040349235.1 Acidobacteriota bacterium | reverse complement strand
CGACACGACTCCGCAAGGGCATGCTCATCAAGGTCGGGAACGACCTGTTCCGCCTGCTCGACGTGCACCATCTGACCCCCGGCAACAAGCGCGCGCACATCCAGGTGCGCATGCGCAACATCCGGACGCTGGCGCTCGCCGACGAGAAGTTCCGCGCCGAGGAGGACATCGAGCGGGCGATTCTCGACGAGCGGGAAATGCAGTACCTCTACAACGACGCCGATCACTACTACTTCATGGACACGGCGAGTTACGAGCAGGTGCAAATCACTGCCGAAGCGCTCGGCGAATCCGTCAACTACCTCATTCCGGATTCGGTCATCCGCGTCGAGTTCTACAACGAGGAGCCCGTCGGGATCGAGCTGCCGCCAACGGTCGATCTGCTCGTGAAGGAGACGGTCCCCGGCATCAAGGGGGCGACGGCCAACGCGCAGATCAAGCCTGCCACGCTCTCGACCGGCCTGGTCATCCAGGTGCCGGCGTTCGTGAACGAAGGGGACACCGTCCGGGTCAACACAGAGACGGGCGAGTATCAGTCGCGGGTGTAACGCTGACGTAACGCGGCGCGGCGCGTTTTTGTATGATCGGCCGGTGAACATCCAGGCGGCCCTCACGGCCGTGCTCCTGCTGTTCGGCGTAGGCTTCCTGTTGGCCAACGCGCGCCTGCTGGCCGATTACCTCCGCTTCCGAAAACGCCGCCGCGGGGCCTTGCTCACCTGGCGCAGTGCGCGCCGTCCGTATTCGGCGATGGCGCTGGCCTTGGGCGTCGTGCTCGGCTGCCTGGTGCTCTACAAGGTCGCGGTGCTGCGCCGGCAGGTCTTCGGGGAGGGCATGATGTTCCTGTATTACGCGTGCCTGCTGCCCCTCCACGCCACGATTGCCCGGGGCTTCTACGAGGACGGCATCTGGGCCGATTCGATGTTCATTCCCTACGGCGAAGTCGGCGGCGTGAGCTGGCGGGAGGGCGAGCACGAGGTCACGCTCGTCATCATCTCCCGATTGAAGAACATGGCCCGGCGCCTGTCGGTGCCGGGCGACAAATACGGCGCGGCCCGACGTCTGCTGCGGGACAAGATCGGTGAACACGCCATCCACCTCCTCGGTACCGGCCTCGACCTCGGCCACCAGGACGAGCGGGACGTGGTGTAGGCCGCGTCCGTCGCGGCCTGATGCCCGCCGGCCGCGTGTCCGATAAGATACCGACCGGGTTTCCGCCGGGGGGGCCCGCACGGCGGGGCATCTGACGGCGGGGCGGGGTTGGGTTGGGCTCGGTTCGGGTGGGGAAGCGGGACGGGACGGGACGGCCGAGCGGCCGTCGGCGAGGACAACATATGGCAGCGCGACCGACGTGGAAGGGCTATCTGAAGATCAGCCTGGTGAACATCCCCGTCAAGGTGTTCCCCGCGACCGAGACGAGTGCGACGATCTCGTTCAACCAGCTGCACGCCGAGTGCGAGACACGCATCCAGCAGAAGAAGTGGTGCCCGCACTGCAACCGCGAGGTGGCCAACTCGGAAATCGTCAAGGGCTACGAGTTCGAGAAGGGCCACTACGTCATCATGTCCGACGAGGACATCGAGAAGGTGCGTCCGGCCTCGACCCGCGTCATCGACCTCGTCCAGTTCGGCGACGCCTCCGCCATCGATCCGATGTACGTCGATCGCACCTACTATCTCGCGCCGGACGGGAGCGTCCCGGCCGATGCGTTTGCCGTGGTGCGCGAGGGCATGAAGGGCAAGGTGGGCATCGGGAAGCTGGCGCTCTACGGGCGCGAGTATCTGGTGGCCGTGCGCGCGCTCGGCCGCGGGCTGGTCATGCACACGCTGCACCACGCCGCCGAGATTCGGAGCATTGATTCGGTGGAGGAGCTGAACTCCGTTCCCGTGAAGGTGAAGCCCGAGGAGATCAAGCTCGCGAAGCAGGTGATCGGTACGTTCGAGGGGGTGCTGAACCTGGCGGACTACAAGGACGAATATCGCGAGGGGCTGCAGCGGATCATCGACGCGAAGATCGCCGGGCAGGAGATCGTCGAGCCGGTCGCGGAGGCGGCCCCGAAGGTCGTCAACCTCATGGAGGCCCTGCGGAAGAGCCTCGATGCCGTCAGTCGCTCGCAGAAGAAGACCGCGAAGGCCGTGGCGGAGAAACCGGTCGCCAAGCGGCGCCGCGCGTAAGACGCGCCGCTCTAGATCTTCGAGAGCAGAAACCCGACGAGGCCGGG
The DNA here is from genome assembly GCA_040349235.1 of Acidobacteriota bacterium. GTDB lineage: Bacteria > Acidobacteriota > Vicinamibacteria > Vicinamibacterales > CAVVIG01 > JBEQUD01. The sequence continues at coordinate 2,227 of JBEQUD010000047.1, read as the reverse complement.
GCCGGTCGCCGTGGGGTCGCCCAGCCAGTCCGGCGGCGTCAACCACACAAACGCCAGAATCGCGATGACCCACAGGTCGTAGGGCAGCGTGGCGCGGTCGTCGGTCCAGAAGAACGCACGGTTGAACCAGCCGAACGGGCCCGTCTTGGAGGGCAGCGCGCGGTTATTGAGCGCGAGGTAGGTGTAGTAGATCCGGTTGGCCACCGCCAGAATCGACAGCGCCAGGACGACCCACAGCACGCCCGCCATCCGGTTGGTGAAGGCGCCGATCATGAACAGCACGATGCGCTCGGGGCGTTCCATGAACCCGACCTTGCATTTCTCGATGAGCGATTCCGCGCGCGCGCGGGCGTAGCTCGTCATGATCGAGAAGATGAGCGTGAGCGAGGCGACGAGCACGTAGTCGCTCCGCCCGAGCCGCGAATACAGGAAGATGAGCCCGGTGAGCAGCGCGAGGTCCGAGAAGCGGTCGAGCGTCGAATCCCAGAAGGCGCCGAAGAGCGACTGCAGCTGCAGGCGGTGCGCGACCTTGCCGTCGATGAAGTCGAAGATGTTCGCGACGATCATGATGACGCCCGCCAGCACGAACTTCTGGTAGCCGAGGGCCCACGCCGCGCCGACGTTGATGATGACCCCGATGAGCGTCAGCGTGTTAGGGTGGATCTTGAGCGCCACGCACGCGTTGATGATCGCCTGCAGCGGGAACATGCAGATGCTCCCGATGAGCCCCGTGAAGGTTCTCGCGCGCGCCGGGTCCGAGTGACGGCCGGCGGGGTGACGTAAAATGCGAGGTTTGGACACGGGAACAGGACCTGACGGAACGCGACCTGGCATAGTACCGCATGCCCATCCATGAACTCAAGGAGCAGATTGCACGGCTCCCCGAGCAGCCCGGCGTCTACCTCTATTTCAACGCGGCGGGCGAAACGATCTACGTGGGCAAGGCGCGGGCCCTCCGCGACCGCGTGCGGAACTACCTGGGCGCCTACGGCAGCGGGCCGAAGACGGACGCGCTGCTCGACGAGGTGGTGCGCCTCGAGGTCATCGTCACCGACTCGGTGGTGGAGGCGCTGGCGCTCGAGAACAATCTCATCAAGCAGCGGGCCCCGAAGTACAACATCCTGCTGCGCGACGACAAGAGCTACCCGTACCTGCAGCTGACCACCAACGAGCCGTTCCCGCGCGTGCTCGTAGCGCGCCGTGTCGAGCGGGACGGCAGCCTCTATGCCGGCCCATTCCTGCCCGCGCGCTTTGCCAGGAAGACGATGGGGCTGACGCACCGTCTCTTCGGCATCCGCTCGTGCAACGAGGTCATCACGGGCAAGCGCGGGCGTCCGTGCCTCGAATACGACATCAAGCGCTGCATCGCGCCGTGCGTCGATACGGTCTGCTCGAGCGAGGAGTACGGGCGGGCGGTGAAGCTGACCGAACTCTTCCTCGGCGGGAAGAACGACGAGCTCGTGAGGACGCTGACGGCGCGGATGACGACCGCGGCCGAGGCGGAGCGGTTCGAGGAAGCCGCCCAGTTGCGCGACGCCGTGCGGACCGTCCAGGCGATGCAGGACCGGCAGCAGAAGATGGCGACGGCCGACCTCGGCGACCGCGACGTGTTCGGGCTCAAGATGGGGCCCGCAGGGGCGGCGGTTCACGTGTTCCAGGTGCGGCGGGGCCGGGTGGTCGAGCGGGTAGAGCTCGGGACAGAGGAATCGAGCGTGGCCTCGACGGAGGGCGACGTCCTTGCCGCCGCCGTACAGCAGTTCTACGAGATCCGGGACGCCCCGGCGGAAATCCACCTGCCTGCCGAGCCGGACGATCGCGAGGCGCTCGAGAGCTGGATGTCCGCCCGGGCCAGGCGCAAGGTGCGCATCGCCGTCCCGCAGCGCGGCGACAAGCGAAGCCTCGTGGAACTGGCCGCGCGCAACGCGGCCCTTGCCTACCAGACGCGCTTCAACCCGATGGTGGCCTCCGAGTACGATGCCTTGCACACGCTCCAGCGCGTGCTGGCGCTCGCGGCCCTGCCGCGGCGCATCGAGTGCTTCGACATCTCCACCATTCAAGGCAGCGAGACGGTGGCGTCGATGGTGGTCTGCGAAGACGGTCGCATGCGCCCGGGCGAGTACCGCAAGTACCGGATCCGTGGGCTCGGCCTCGAGGCCCAACCTCAGGCCCTAGACACCTCACCTCCGGCCACCCGATCTCGGGCCTCCCGTCCCCAGCCCTCGTTTGG
>JBEQUD010000039.1:0-4868 GCA_040349235.1 Acidobacteriota bacterium | reverse complement strand
CGACGTACGGGGCATCCTGGTGTTCGCAGAACGCATCCTGCTGCGCGCTCAGATCTCTGGGTGAAGGCGTCGCTCGACTACCAGCAGCGGCGGCAGTTGCTGTTCTTCCTCGAGGGCATCGCGTACGACGGAATTCGATTCAATCGAACCGTCGTAACCACACCGGTTTTCAGGTAATTGGAGCCCGGGGAAGTGCTGGATGAAAGAGTGGTGAGCCGGGTGGGAATCGAACCCACAACCCGCAGATTAAGAGTCTGCTGCTCTGCCAATTGAGCTACTGGCCCACGTGTCGGACAAGGTGGGAGGCACGGCCGGCCCCAAGAGCGCCGACCAAACACTGGATTTTACCACACCACCGCCACGAGCACACTCCAACGCGGGCCTCGCGCATTCTTGCGGATCCCTTTACGGACACTTTGTGTCGAGGGGCCGCTGGCGCCGGGTAGGATGGCTGTGCCGCCTGTCGCAACCGGAAAACGATGTGCCCACCTTGCTCAGAACCCTCGATCAGAATCACCGAACCTGGAAGCGCACATGGCTGATGGTTCCGCTGCTGGCGGCGATGGCCTGTAACGGATCGTCGGCCACCGCCCCTGCGAGCGGGACAACCACGGCGACCACGACCACCGCGACGGCCACATCGCTGGCCCTCACCGGCACGACGGCACTCGGCGCCGCAAGCCCCACAAGCCAGCTGGTGGCCACGGCGACGCTCTCGGACAGCACGACGCAGGACGTCACGTCGTCGTCAACATGGACGTCCAGCAACACGACGGTCGCGACGGTGTCCGCGGGCGGCCTCGTCGCAGCGCTGGCGACAGGATCGACGAATGTGTCCGCGACCTACCAGGGCCAGACCGCGACTGTAGCCGTGTCCGTGGCCAATCTCAGCGTCACGACGCTGCCATGCCCCTCGGGCATCACACCGCACGGGAGCATGAGCGCGACGATCAACGGCGTGGCGTGGACGGCTGGCTGTGTCTCGGCGGCGGAGCTCGTCGCGGGCACGGGCGCCTTGCATATCAGCGGCACGGACAACTTCAGCCTTGTGGGCCAGGCGCTCGACATCCTGCTCTCGAAGCCGGGCGTGGGCACGTTCTCGGTGGGCGGGGCGTCACCGCTTGTCGCGCAGCTGCTCGTTGGTAGTGGCAACGGTGCGACCTGGTCCAGCGCGTCCGGTGGCGGCACCGTGACGGTGAATGCGCTGACCTCGACAGGCGCGTCTGGCAGTTTCTCCTTCACGCTCCAGGCAGCGGGTAGTGTCGCGATCGGCACCAAGGCGATCGCAAACGGCACGTTCGACGTGGCCTTCTAGGGACGAGCCGGAGGTTGTTGGGGCGACATCAGACTGCGGGCGTCCGCAGACGGCGCTCGACCTCAGGGCCGCACTGGCGAAAGTGGCGCTGGTTCCACGTGTAGATGGTTTCCGCGCCGGCCTTGAGGGCGCACGACGCGAGCAGCGCGTCGTAGATTGTTCCGCCGACAATCGGGATGCTGCTCCACGCATCCAGAGCAGCCAGATATTCGTCCACCGTCAGGGCGACGACAGAGAGACGCTCCTTGATGCTGCCGAGGAAAAGCATGGCCTGGTCGCCCGTGACGCGGTACTTCCCCGGCATACCAGTAAGAGTTGCGTAGACTTCCGCAAGTGAATGGGCGCCGCAGCCGGCGTCGTGCTTCGTGAAACCGAGAAACGCTGACAGGCTTGCGGCGTGGTGCTCATGGTCGCCGTAGAAGACCGGCACGAGCGCGGACGTATCGAAGAACGCCTTCACCGACCTGGCCCGCGATTCCCGCGATCGCGCTCATCGCGAATGGACTTCAGCGTGTCGTCGGTCACGGAAGCAGGCAGGGTCTGACCCGTGCGAAATACCCACACGCCCTGCTCCTTGGCGAGTGGTGGCGTCTGCCTCACCGGTCGTAGCTTTATCTCGTCTCCGACGCGCTCCATGTCGAGTTCATCGCCGGGCTGCAAATGCAGCTCGTCGCGAACCCCCTTGGGAATCACGACGCGGCCAGCGTTATCCAGCGTCAGTCGGGAAGTCATGATGTCATTGTGTTATGGGAAAACCCACTCGTCAATGCCATTGCTGGGCGCCTGAAGGCCCGCGATTGCGAGAAATGGCGACGAGTGTCGTGTGTTACCCTCTGATGCTTACGGTCTTTGGTTCTCATGTGCGCCCGTAGCTCAGTTGGATAGAGCGACAGGCTTCGAACCTGTAGGCCGGGGGTTCGATTCCCTCCGGGCGCACCACCCCTTTTGCCTCCCATAGCCGGTGCCTTACCGGCATCCCAAGCGTTCACGTTGCAGATGAGTGCGGCGTTCCGCCATGCGCGACGGCCGGAGGGCTCACCGCCCCCGGTGGGGCCCGGGGGCGGCGAGGGGCTTGTCGGGTCGTTACGGCGTGGGGATGCCGTTCAGTACGCGCGGCGTATAGGTGATGCCGGCGTTGCTGGGGTTGGTGAACTGCAGCACGACGCTCGCAGACGCGCCTGGGGCCAGTGACGCGCCCGGCACCTGGATGTAGGGCGCGGCGAGCGGGGCGAAGGTCGCCGTCACGCCCGTCCGGTTCGACAACGCGGCGCTCTCGGGCAGTCCGTCGAGGACCACGAAGAACGGCCCGGTTTCGGTGGCCGTGGTGTTGTTCGTAATCGTGACCTGCTGCGCGTAGGTCCCGGTGCGGCGATCCCGCACGAAGCCGCCGCGTGTGACCACCGCGTTGTTGAGCGGCGCGACCTGGTGGATGACGAACATCTGCCCGCCCTCGGCTTGCGCGACCGTGATGCCGCCGGTGTAGTGGGCCTGGTCGGAGCTGATGTACCACGCTTCGAACGGATTGCCCTTGTGCAGCGCGCCCCCAGCCATGATGGCGGTGATGTCGATGACACCCGACATCTCTTCGTCGTTGGTGAACGGCGCGGTGGCTGCCTTGGTGGTGCCGTTCGCGCGGTCGCCGAAGCGGGCGGCGTCGTGCTTGGCGATTATCGTCAGGCTGTCGGTTGCGGGGTCGTACTCCCACGCCTTGCCGTTGTGCTCGGCGCCGCCGACGTCCTCGAGAAGAATAACCCGGCCGGTCACTTTGTTGACCGTGATGTTGTCGAACATGTTGACCTTCTGGCCGTTCACCGTGCGGCCGTTGATGAGCAGGTCGATCTTGCCGCCGGCATCGGGGTTGGTCAGGTCGTCAAAGGTCAGCCGCCACAGGCGCGTCTGTCCGACCTGCGCGCCGAGCCCGTCGCTGACCTGGTCGAGCCGATCGGTGGTGACGAAGTAGAACTCGCGCGGATTGAGCGGGTTCCACTCGCCGTCTTCCGGCCGCGAGAACGTGGTCGATGCGGTGCCGCTCAGGGAGAAGCGCGTGCCGTTGGCAATATTGGTCGCGCGTGTCGTGTTGTTGACGATCTCGACCGGGTTGCCCGCGACGACAACGAACTTCAGCGTGCCGTTCGTGAGGCCGGCTCTGTCGGCTTCGGAGCCGCTGTTCGTCTTGGTCCCGACATAGACGGCGAGCGAATTATTCATGATGCCCGTCCCGCCGTCGTTGTTGCCGATGACGAGCGTCTTGTCCTGCGGGAAGGGATTGGCGAGGAGGTTTTCCCAGCCGCCGACGCCGGTCAGGCCGGATCCGTTGGTGCTGAGGTTGAACTTGCCGAGGATGTAGCTCTTGCCGGTGTCCGGCCCGGAGGCCACGCTGGCCCTGGCCCAGCCGAACGCGCCGCTCTCCTCGCCGTGCATGAAGATGCGCGCCTGGGTACCGAGCCCGGTCGCGGCGTTGTAGAACGCGGACACGTCCGGCAGATCAGCCGAGCAGTAGCGGTTGAAGTTGAACGTCCCCGTCACCGTGTTGGACTGCTGTGTTGCCGCATTCCAGCCGTAGACCTGCTTCATCAGATCTTCGCCCGCGATCACTTCGAGCGTGTTCTTCTTGATGATCCACTTGGAGACGAACGAGCCCTTGCCGCCGTGGGCACGCACGACGCCGAGCGTGTCCCCGAGTTCGTGGTTGACGAGCAGCGTGAACGTGCCGTCGCCGTTGTCGAATGCGCCCATCCCGTCGGGAAGACCGACCATACCGTAGTTGACGTTGACGATGTCGTCGGGCGTGCTGCCGGTGTTATCGACGGTCAGCACGGAGATGGTCTCCGTGCCGGGCAGAAGCGGGAGCACGTACGGCGTAGACCCGGTACTCGGGCCCTGGACTTGCGCGTGCGCGGCCGGCGCGAATGCAATCGCGACCGCTGCCGTCAAAGTGATGCGAAGCGTGGTCATAGAAGATGGACTCCTTGAACTGCTGCTGAACAATGCCGTGCCGTCAAGACGCGCAGCGGCGTCCGTGACAACGCGGCCATTGTCCAGGAGCCTCGTGACGTCTTCATTACGAATCACGCCGTGAAGCGTCGATGTCCGCCTTGCGCCGCGTCTCCAGCCGCATTGTTTGCACCGGCGTCGTCAGTTCGTCATATGGCTGTTGCAGCGCGACGACACAGTGGCCTCGAGGTTTCGTCCCATGAATCGACTTCGACGTAGCGCGCTCGCGCTCGTCACGTGCTGGCTGGCCTTCGGGCTGTCACCGCGTTCGGCTGGCGCCCCGACCAATGTGTTCACCCAGACGATCCTGGTGGCGAACCGTCCAGGTTTCGGCGCCGGCGTCCTGATCGACCAGCATCTCGTCAACCCCTGGGGCATCGCTCTTCGTCCACCCGGCGCCGGCGGCCACATCTGGATTAGCAATGCCGGCAACGCCAGCACCTCGACGTTCATCGGCGACGCACACGGCGTGCCGCTGCATCAGGACGGGCTGACGATCGTGTATCTCGATGGACCGCTGATTTCGTATGAGGACGGCCTGCCCAACGTCACCGGGCAG
>JBEQUD010000032.1:0-3417 GCA_040349235.1 Acidobacteriota bacterium | reverse complement strand
GTAACGGGGGTTGCCCACGTCCACCTGGACCACCGACCCCATCGGCAGCAGCAACGGATCGGCCGCGACGACGCCACTCTGGACGGCAACCCCCGCCGTCGTGGTCAGCCCTTTGCAGTAGGCGCTCGCGGTGAACGCCAGTCGATCGCCGGGTGCCGGCGGACGTGAGGCGTCGTTGTCGGACGACAGATGCAGCCCGTATTTGGAGTCCAGCATGGTGACGTCGTACAGCGACACGAACGCCGCGGCGGCGACGGCGGTCACGAGCGTTTTGCGCCAGACAGACTGCGCGATGATCATGGCCGGATGATCTAGGGTTTGTGGTGGTGCAGGATGTCGTGCAGCCGCCGCCGGTTCTTCACGAACGCGAGCGCCAGCTGGTAGGCGGCGCCCGCGAGCAGGATGGCCCCGACGGTCGAGCCGACCGTGTACGGCCAGAGCAGCGGCTTCAACACGATGCCGAGCCGCGTCCAGAACTCGCCGTGGAAGAGCGACAGCTCGAACATGTCACGCAACTGCGCGCGGAAGCCGCTCGGAATCCGGTGGCCCGTCACGTGCGCGCCGAGCATCGTCGCCACGGCGTAGTACGGCCCGAGGAACCACGGCAGGTTCGAGTACACGCCGAGCAGCACCGCCACGCGGTTCAGGTTGAGAAGAAACGCGAAGACGACGCCGAGCAGGGTGTGCAACCCGAGAAACGGCGAGAACCCGAAGAAGACACCGAGGGCAAAGGCCGCGGCGGTGCGTTCGGGCGTGTCCTCGATGTGGAGCAGCGCGTCCAACCAGCGGCGGACGAGCCCTCGCGTCAGATGCATCATTGAAAGTGACCGTACCCCACGCGCGGCAGTTCCTGGTCGCCGCCCGGTTCCCCGGGCGCGCCCTTGAGGACCATCGCCCTGTCGGCGGTACAGACGCCGATGCGTGTCAGCGCGGTGCCGCCGTGGCGGATCGCGGCCGCCAGCCTCCGGCCCGTCCGCGGGCGGACCGTGAAGAGTAACTCGTAGTCATCCCCCGCGGCGAGGGAAGCCGCGACCGGGTGGATGCCGCGCGCGGCGAACCAGGCGCGAGCCGCCGGCTCGATGGGGAGCGCGCGGGGATCGATAGCCATCCCGACGCCGCTTGCCTCGGCGAGGCGATAGAGTCCGTCGGACAAGCCGTCGCTGAGATCGATGCAGGCCGACGCCGCGCGGTTGCGCGACAAGAGCATGCCGAGCCGCACGCGCGGTTCCGGATAGAGATAGCGGCGCACGCACGGCCCGGCCGCGTCTGATACGGCCAGCGGCGAGGCGGCCTCGAGCATCTGCAGTCCGGCGCCGGCGCTGCCCACCGTGCCGCTGACGTAGATCTCGTCCCCCGGGCGCGCGCCGCCGCGCGTCATCGCCTGCCGACGCTTGACGTGCCCCGCGACGGTGATGTCGAGCAGCAGTGGGCCTGGCGACCGCGTGAGATTGCCGCCGGCGACGTGTGTGGCATGCGCGGAGGCCAGCCTCAGCAGCCCCCCGACCATCGCATCGAAGGCGTCGACGGCGAGCGCGGCCGGCAGCACGAGCGACAGCAGTGCGAGACGCGGCGTCGCGCCCATCGCCGCGAGATCGCTCAGGTTGACCGCGAGGGCGCGGTGGCCGATCGCGTCGGGCGGGACGAAAGACGTGTCGAAATGGACGCCCTCGACGAGCGCGTCCACGCTCAGCACCTCGGCGCGGTTGCGCTCTGGCTCGATGACGGCGGCATCGTCGCCGATGCCGAGCAGCATCCATGGCGGCGCGGGGGGCAGCCGGCGCTGAATGCGCGCAACGAGATCGCGCTCGCTCATGTCTGCGATCGTGGCGAACGAGGAACGGCTGGTCTCTGGCGTGGTGTCCTTTCCCGTGATGTCGCGGGTCGAGGCCGCGGGGGCCATCGAGCGCCGTCGGTCACGTGCGGGGTGGGAATGCCCCGATGGAGTGCAGGGGTGTTGCCCCTAGGTGGGCAGGGACGCGACTGGAAGGGCCCCGCTTTGCCGTGTGGGGAGGTCGATGAACCTGCGTAAGCAGGTGGAACCGCTCAAACAAGCCACGCTTCAGGCTTCCTCACACGGAGGCATGCACACCACGTGGCATCGCGACTCACTTGGATGAAACGTTGGCTCAAACGAGCCTACCGCCATCACGCGCAAAGCAGGGCTTCCAGACACTGTCTGGATCTTAGGTCATCAGTACCCGGTCGAGCAAGCGTTCGAGCTGCTGCGTGCGCTCGGCCAATTGGCCATCGCGGAGGTCGGCCGCATCATGGTGACGGAACAGCTCGTCCGCGATATTCAACGCGGCGAGGACGGCAAGGCGAAGCGAATCGCCGCTCGGCGACGTCTCGCACACGGCGCGAATCTTCTCGTCCACGAACGCCGCGAGGCGTGCGACGTACTCGGCGTCGAGCGAGGTGCGGATGGGATAGCGCTGTCCCTGGATATCGACCGGGATGAGGCGTCCCTGCTCGTTCGTCATCGTCGCAGGCGGCGGGGAGAGGCCGTCGTCACAGGTTCAACGCGTCCAGCTGCTGCAGCATGTCGGTCACGCGCGTGCGAATCACGTCGCGCTCTTCCTTGAGCGACGTCAGTTCGGCGGCGGCGCCGGCATTGGCCGTCGCCCTGGCGCGAAGTGCATCCAGCTCTTCGGTCAGGCGCTGGTTCTCCTGGACGACCCGGCTCTGTTCCGCCTTCATCCGATCGACCATGCCGACGAGGCGCTGGATCTTTTCTTCGAGACGATCGATGGGTTCGAGTTCGACACTGGAGGAGGCTGTCTTCGCCATATCGGTCACCGTTTGCAGAATCTGGGAATCGGAAAGTCTGTCAGTCGAATCGTCGGCGCGGCCTATCGCTGCACCGCCTGGTGATCGCGGACCAGCGCCGCGAGCACGCCGTCCACGCTGTGCTGCACGTCGGCATCAGTCAGCGTGCGGTCCGCCGCCTGGAATGTCAATCGCACCGAGAGGCTGATGGCATCGTCCGGGACCCCTTTCCCCTGGTAGCGGTCGAAGAAGGCGACGGCGACGAGCGGCGCTGGACCGTGATGCCCGGCCGCGAGAATGGTGTCACGAATGATCGCCGCAGGCAAGGTGGCCGGCACCACGATCGAGAGGTCGCGCACGACGAACGGGAAGCGGGGCAGCGGGGCCGTGCTCTCGCGCGCGAGGGGCCGTAGGCGTGCGAGCGCGTCGAGATCCAGCTCGGCGACGTAGACGTGCTCGTGCGGGGGAAGTCCGCTCGCGTCGGCGACGGCCGAGGTGAGTCGGCCGAGCAGCCCGAGGTGCGTGCCGGCCCCGGGCCCCTCCGCGGCGAGGACAACCGCGGCCTGTCCCGGGACGAGGCAGGGCTGGCGCGTGCGCTCGAACCGCACCGGGACGTCGAGCGTGCGGCAGAGCGTCTCGACGGCGCCCTGG
>JBEQUD010000030.1:0-9160 GCA_040349235.1 Acidobacteriota bacterium | reverse complement strand
GTCAGGTCGGGCTGCGAGTCGTCGAACCAGCGGCCCGCGTCGTAGACCGAGTTCAGGAAGGGCGCGTTCGGATCGATCGTCTTGCCGCTGCCCCGGCGCTTCTTCACCTGCGCGGCGACCTTGGCGGCGTCGGCATTCGGTGCCTCGCCCTTGAGCGCCTGGTCGGCAACCGGCTCGGGCGCCTTCTTCAACGTGCCGTCGGGGTTGCGATCCTCCGGCGCGATTTCCCCGGGATACGCGACCGTCTTCATGTAGGCGCCGATCTCGGGATGCGCCTTGGACATGGCGTCGATTTCCGTCTGCAGCGCGGCCAGCTCGGCCCGGAACGTCTTCACTTCCTGCGCGGCCTGTTCGGGTTTCGAGCCGGGATCCCGCTCGAGCAGGTTTGCCGTGTACTGCAGATCCCACATCCGCTCGTAGATCCACATGAACCGCGTGGCCGCGGCCGGATCCATCGGGAAGTACGGGCGCAGTCCGCGCGAGGTGGACGCGAAGACGCTCGCGAGCCGGTAGTAGTCCTTCTGCTGGATGGGGTCGAACTTGTGGTCGTGGCAGCGTGCGCACGCGACCGACAGGCCCAGGAGGCCGCGGCTCACCGTGTCCACGCGCTCGTCCCAGTCGTCCATCTGCAGCGTGCCAATTGCGTCGAGCGACAGGCGCACTTCCTTGTGCTGGTCGGGCGCCAGCGCCAGGATGCCCAGCGCCCGAAGGTCCGTCGGCGAGGCGTCGGGCATCAGGTCGGCCGCGAGCTGCAGCTTGACGAACCGGTCGTATGGCAGGTCCTTGTTGAGGCTCTCGATGACCCAGTCGCGATACCGCCAGGCGTGGGGATAGGGCGGTGTCGTCTGCCCACCAGCGTTGGCTTCCGCGTATCGGACGACGTCGAGCCAGTGCCTGCCCCACCGCTCGCCGTACTGCGGCGTGGCGAGCAGACGATCGACGAGCTTCGCGTACTTGTCTGCCGTCGTGTCGGCGGCGTACGCCTCGACCTCTTCGTACGTGGGCCGTACCCCGACGAGGTCGATGTAGACGCGGCGCACGAGCGTGCGCGCATCGGCTTCCGGGGAGGGCGCGAGCTTCTTCTCGGCGAGCGTCGCCAGGACGAAGCTGTCGATCTTCGTGTGCACCGCGGCCTTCGTGGGCACCACGGCGTGCGACGCGACGGGCGCCGGGAGTTCGGTGACGGGCTGGAACGCCCACCACTGGCGGCCCTTCGCGAGCTCGGCCTCGCCCACCACGCGCTTGCCCGGTCCGGCCGTGCCCGCGGAGGCCACGGCCGGCGCATCGACCCGCGGGTCCGGCGCACCCGCGGCGATCCAGCGCTCGAAGTCGGCCAGGACCGTATCGGACAGCCTGCCTCGCGGCGGCATCTGGAGGCCGGGATTCGTGTAACGAAGCGCCTCGAGCAGCCGGCTCTCCTCGGGCTTGCCCGGTACGATTTCGGGGCCGAGCCGACCGCCCTTGATGGGACCGGCCTTCGTGTCGAGGACGAGTTCCCCGCGCGGGGCTGTCAGCTTGGAGGAGTGGCAGCCGTGAGGAGAAGAAAGAGAAGATCCGCCGCGGCGACGAACTGCCCCCGGGCGTCATCAAGCTCGTCAAGGTGTACGTCGCGATGAAGCGCAAGCTCTCGGTCGGCGACAAGATGGCCGGCCGGCACGGTAACAAGGGCGTCATCGCGCGCATCCTCCCCGAAGAGGACATGCCGTATCTGCCGGACGGGTCGCCGGTCGAAATCGTGCTCAACCCGCTCGGTGTGCCGTCTCGTATGAACGTCGGGCAGATTCTCGAGACGCACCTCGGCTGGGCGGCGCACGCCCTCGGCCTCTACTTCGCGACGCCGGTGTTCGACGGCGCGACGGAGACCGAGATCAAGAACTGGCTCGATCGCGCGGGTCTGCCCAAGGGCGGCAAGACGAAGCTGTACGACGGCATGTCGGGCGACTGCTTCGAGCAGGACGTCACCGTCGGCTACATCTACATGCTGAAGCTGTCGCACCTGGTGGACGACAAGATCCACGCACGGTCGATCGGGCCGTACTCGCTCATCACGCAGCAGCCGCTCGGCGGCAAGGCGCAGTTCGGCGGCCAGCGCTTCGGCGAAATGGAGGTCTGGGCGCTCGAGGCCTACGGCTCGGCGCACATCCTCCAGGAGCTGCTCACGGCCAAGTCCGACGACGTGACCGGCCGCGCGAAAATCTACGAAGCGATCGTCAAGGGCGACGCCTCGTTCACGGCCGGGCTGCCCGAGTCGTTCAACGTGCTCATCCGCGAGCTCCAGTCGCTCTGCCTGGACGTGGAACTGATCAAGACCAAGAACAAGCCCATCGACGTCACTCCTCAACCCGTTTTGGAGGAGGTTTAAATCATGAGACCGTCATTCCACGAACGTTCCGCGCTGACCAGCGACTTCGACGCGATTCGCATCAGCCTCGCGTCGCCCGACAAAATCCTGTCCTGGTCGCACGGCGAGGTGACCAAGCCGGAGACGATCAACTACCGGACCTTCAAGCCCGAACGGGACGGCCTGTTCTGCGCGAAAATCTTCGGGCCGATCACCGACTGGGAGTGCTTGTGCGGCAAGTACAAGCGCATGAAGCACCGCGGCGTCATCTGCGACAAGTGCGGCGTTGAAGTCACCCAGGCCAAGGTGCGCCGCGAGCGCCTCGGGCACATCGCCCTGGCGACCCCGGTCAGCCACGTGTGGTTCTTCAAAGGGCTGCCGAGCCGCATCGGGCACCTGCTGGACATCTCGCTCCGCGACCTCGAACGTGTGCTGTATTTCGAGGCCTACGTCGTCGTCGATCCGGGCGAGACCGAGCTGAAGCAGAACCAGCTGCTCAACGAAGAGGGCTACCGCAAGGCGCGCGAAGAGTACCAGCACCGCTTCAAGGCGCAGATGGGCGCCGAAGCGATCAAGGAGCTGCTGAAGCGCGTCAACGTCGATATCCTCGCGATCGAGCTGCGCGAGAAGATGAAGACGGAAACCTCCGCGCAGAAGAAGCTGAAGTACGCCAAGCGCCTGCGCGTGACGGACTCGTTCCGCAAGTCGAGCAACCGTCCGGAGTGGATGATTCTCGACGTGATTCCGGTCATCCCGCCGGAACTGCGTCCGCTCGTGCCGCTCGACGGCGGCCGATTCGCGACCTCCGACCTGAACGACCTCTATCGCCGCGTCATCAACCGCAATAACCGGTTGAAGAAGCTGATGGAGCTGAAGGCGCCGGACGTCATCATCCGCAACGAGAAGCGCATGCTCCAGGAAGCCGTGGACGCGCTCTTCGACAACGGCCGCCGCGGCCGTGTGCTGCGCGGGGCGAACAACCGTCCGCTCAAGTCGCTGTCGGACACGCTCAAGGGCAAACAGGGCCGCTTCCGCCAGAACCTGCTCGGCAAGCGCGTCGACTACTCGGGCCGTTCGGTCATCGTCGTCGGCCCCGAGCTGAAGCTGCACCAGTGCGGGCTGCCCAAGAAGATGGCGCTCGAGCTGTTCAAGCCGTTCATCTACAACAAGCTCGAAGCACGCGGTCTCGTCGCCACGATCAAGCAGGCGAAGGAGATGGTCGAGCTGCAGCGGCCGGAAGTGTGGGACGTGCTCGAGGAAGTGATTCGCGAGCATCCGATTCTGCTCAACCGCGCGCCGACGCTGCATCGTCTCGGCATCCAGGCTTTCGAGCCGGTGCTGGTCGAGGGCAAGGCCATCCGCATCCATCCGCTCGTCTGCACGGCCTTCAACGCCGACTTCGACGGCGACCAGATGGCGGTCCACATTCCGCTGTCGCCGGAGGCCCAGATCGAGGCTTCCGTCCTGATGCTGTCGAGCAACAACATCCTGTCGCCGGCCCACGGCGCCCCAATCACGATTCCCTCGCAGGACATCGTGCTCGGCTGCTACTACCTGACCAAGGCCAAGGCTGGCGCCAAGGGCGAGGGCCGGGCCTTCGGCAACGCCGACGACGTGATGCTGGGGCTCGAGGCCGGGGAGCTCGAGACGCTCTCACCGATTCGGCTGCGCTACACGGGCGACCTGCAGGACCTGACCGCCGCGCGTGACGACCAGGACGTGCTGCACACGGAAGTGCTGACGGTCACCAACAAGATCATCAACACGACCGTCGGACGCGTCATCCTCAATCAGCAGCTGCCGAGCGACATGCCGTTCGTCAACGGCCTGCTGAAGAAGAAGGGGCTCCAGCAGCTCGTGCAGTCGTGCTACCTGAAGTTCGGCCGCGAGAAAACGGTCGAGATGCTCGATTCGCTCAAGACCCTCGGCTTCACCTACGCGACACGGTCAGGGCTGTCCATCGGCATCGACGACCTGATCATCCCGAAGGAAAAGGCGCAGCTTGTCGTCGCGGCACGCGAAGAGGTGATCAAGGTCGAATCGCAGTACCTCGAGGGCGCCATCACCAACGGCGAGCGCTACAACAAGGTGATTGCGATCTGGTCGGAAGCGACCGAAGACACCGCGAACGCCATGTTCAGCGAGATGGAGGAGATCGACAAGGAAGGCCGGCAGTTCAACCCGGTCTACATCATGGCCGACTCCGGCGCCCGCGGCTCCAAGCAGCAGATTCGTCAGCTCGCCGGCATGCGCGGCCTGATGGCGAAGCCCTCGGGCGAAATCATCGAGACACCCATCACGGCCAACTTCCGCGAAGGCCTCACCGTCATGGAGTACTTCATCTCCACGCACGGCGCGCGCAAAGGCCTGGCGGACACGGCGCTCAAGACGGCGGACTCGGGCTACCTCACGCGTCGTCTCGTTGACGTCGCGCAGGACGTCATCATCCACGAGCCGGACTGCGGCACGCTGGACGGCATCGAGGCCCGCGCCATCGTCGAAAGCGGCGAGGTCATCGAGCCGCTGCGCGACCGCATCATCGGCCGCGTCACGCTCGAGAAGATCACCGACCCGTTCACGGGCGACACCATCATCGAAGTCAACGACGAAATCACCGAAGAGCTGGCGTCGTCCATCCAGGACGCCGGTATCGAGAAGGTGAAGATTCGCTCGGTGCTCACGTGCACGTCGCGGCGCGGCGTGTGCGCGCGCTGCTACGGGCGCGATCTGGCCACGGGCAAGATGGTCGAGCTCGGCCAGGCGGTCGGTGTCATCGCCGCCCAGTCCATCGGCGAGCCCGGCACGCAGCTCACCATGCGCACGTTCCACATCGGCGGCACCGCGTCCCGCGTGTCCGAGCAGTCAACGCTCGAAGCGCGTAACGCGGGCACGGTTCGCTTCCAGGGCATGCAGGTCGTCGAGGCCAAGGACGGCAACCTCGTCGTCATGAACCGCAGCGGCTCGCTCGTGGTGCAGGACGCCAAGGGCCGCGACCGCGAGCGCTACCCCATCGTCTACGGGGCGCGCCTCAAGGTGAAGGAAGGCCAGTCGGTCGAACAGGGCCAGGTGCTGGTCGAGTGGGATCCGTACACATTCTCGATCCTCACCGAGGAACCGGGCCAGATCCGCTTCAAGGACATCCTCGAGGGCATCACGGTGCACGAGGAAGTTGACGAAGTGACGGGCCTCTCGCGCCTCATCATCGTGGACTCGCCGGACGAGAAGAAGCAGCCGGCGGTCGAAATCAAGGGCAAGGACGGCAAGGTCAACCGCAAGTACCACATGCCGTCGCACGCGCACTTGATGGTGCAGGACGGCGAGATGGTGTCGGCAGGCGACATCCTCGCGAAGATTCCGCGCGAGACGACCAAGACCAAGGACATCACGGGCGGTCTGCCGCGCGTGGTCGAGCTGTTCGAGGCACGCAAGCCGCGCGAGACGGCCGTCATCTCGGAAATCGACGGCGTGGTCAAGCACGGTGGCATCGTCAAGGGCCAGCGCAAGATCATCATCATCCCGGACGAGCCGGGTGCCGAACCGCGCGAGTACTCGCTGCCGCGCGGCGTCCACGTCAACGTGCAGGAGGGCGAGCGCGTGCGCGCCGGCGAGCCGTTGATGGACGGGCCGTCCAACCCGCACGACATCCTGAACGTGCTCGGCGAAAAGGCCCTGCAGGCCTATCTCGTCAACGAAATCCAGGAGGTCTACCGTCTCCAGGGCGTCAACATCAACGACAAGCACATCGAAACCATCTCGCGGCAGATGATGCGGTGGGTGAAGATCGAGGATGTGGGCGACACGGAATTCCTGGTGGACGAGCAGGTGGACAAGTTCCGGTTCCTCGAGGAGAACGAGCGCGTCATCACCAACGGCGAGCGTCCGGCGCAGGGCCGTCCGCTGCTGCTCGGTATCACGAAGGCGTCGCTCTCGACCGACTCGTTCATCTCCGCGGCGTCGTTCCAGGAAACGACCCGCGTCCTCACCGAGGCGTCGATTTCCGGCAAGGTCGATCATCTGCGCGGCCTGAAGGAAAACGTCACGATGGGGCGGCTCATCCCGGCCGGCACCGGGTTCGAGTACTACCGCAACGTGCGCATCCCGGCGGACGAACCGCCGCCGCCGCCGCCGCAACCGCAGCCGACCGAGGACGAGCTGGATCTGGAGCGCGACATGGAGTACTTCGTCGAGCCAGAAGAGGCGCTCGGGCCACGGGGCGGCGACCTCGAGTAGGTAGACCTCGAGGAAGTCGTCTCAGGTCGTCGAGTCATCTCGCGATTCGGGAACTGAAGGGCGGTGGTCCACGGGCCACCGCCCTTTTTCTTTACGCACGTCAGGGTCGGCGTCGTGCGGATGCCTGCCATAGGCCATCGCCGCAGTTGCGCGAATGGCACGGGTGGTGCCCCAGGGGTAGGCAGTGGTCGTGCCGCCGTCGGCAACCCTCTCTCGTGCCGGGAAGTCAGGCCTCTCGCTCGTACCCTGTCGATGGCCGCGTCATCGACGGCGCGCACACTCTCCTGAAAGACGATCTGTTGCGCGGGCGTCGGACACACGACCTTGGCGAGGTAGCGTTGGTGCGCGGCATTCCAATCGCGCGGCCGACATAGTGCAGCCCGAGTCTGAGCCGCAGGGCCTTCAGCCGCAGCTTCGCGTCCTTCATGGTGACCCGCGCGGCATCGCGAGCCCGACACAGATCGCGGACCGCCTCGTCTTCGACCGACGGGACGTACACGGGCGTGAGGTCGCCCGACCGCAGCAGCGCGCGAGCGTGACGGCGTCGCGCCGGTCGGTCTTGACCGTGTCGCCGAGCTTGCGCGGAATGAGCGAGGGTGAGCGGAAAGACACTCAACTAGCTTG
Source organism: Acidobacteriota bacterium (assembly GCA_040349235.1). Classification (GTDB taxonomy): domain Bacteria; phylum Acidobacteriota; class Vicinamibacteria; order Vicinamibacterales; family CAVVIG01; genus JBEQUD01. The sequence continues at coordinate 1,965 of JBEQUD010000030.1, read as the reverse complement.
AAGGCGTAAAATCGGTTCGTGGTCCTGCCGAACGCCGACCGGGCTCAGATTGACCCCGATAAACTTCACGGCTATTTACTTTCGTCGATCCATCCCATCGGCCGGTTCAAGGCCCGTTTCTTCAACGCGCTGGGTTTTCGCGCGGACAATTGGCGGGAGTTGGAGCAGGCGTTTCGCATCCAGCACCTGACACAGGACGCCGAACCAGCACCGGCCGACGAACACGGTCAACGTTACACAATTCGCGCTATCCTAATCGGACCGACCGGCCAGGCAGCCTCCGTCGTCAGCGTCTGGTTCATTGGGACGGGCGGCAACGCCCCGAGATTCATCACCGCTTACCCGGGAGATACACCATGACCCTTCGGCCACTCGACGTCGTGGTTCTCAATACGGATCTTCCATCGCAGGGGCTGAAACGCGGGGATCTTGGGACGGTCGTCGACGTCCGCTCGTCCGACGCGATTGAGGTCGAATTCGTCACGGCGTCGGGCCGCACGCAGGCGCTGGTGACGCTCAAGTCCGGCGACATCCGTGAAGTCAGCAACGACGATCTCGTGGCGGTCCGGCCAGCTGGCTCTATCCGGAGCTAACGCGATGCCTACAACACGACATGCAGCCGATGGCGCCTGCGAGTCGCTGACAAACGGGGTTGCCGGAACCTTTTCATTCGTTGCTCCGGCGCGATCGTCTTCAGCGGTCTAGGTCAACTCTGTGGGTTGTTGTTATTGCCCTCGCCGCTCATGGCATCTTCGACCTCGTCCATGGCTACTTCATTAGCAATTCCGGTGTTCCGGTGTGGTGGCCCGCGTTCTGCTCGTCATACGATGTGGCGGCAGCTGCCTATCTTGGCTGGTTGCTGTCGCGTCAGCGACCTGGGTATTCGGTCCCCAGAAGATGACCGAGGGCACAACTCGGCATGGGACCGGCAGCGTCTGCGAGATCGAGCACGCCGCGGCTGATGCCTCCCGTTGACGGACAAATGGATCTCTATCCGCCGATCGAGCCACACGACCACGGCATGCTCAGCGTTGGCGACGGCAACTTCATCGCGTGGGAGGTGAGCGGCGCGCCGGCTGGGAAGCCCGCTGTCTTGCTCCACGGCGGTCCTGGGCAGGGATGCGCACCGAACATGCGCCGCGGCTTCGACGACGATATCTTGGCCTTCGTGCGCATCTGCACGCACTACCTCCATCACGCCGCCTGGCTCGAAGAGGGCGCGCTCATCCGCGACGCCGGGCGTCTCGCGGGTGTCCCCGGCGTGCTGATTCACGGGAGGCGCGACATGAGCTGTCCGATCGACACGGCATGGGCGCTGTCGCACTCGTGGCCGGGCGCCGAGCTGATTGTGGTGGAGGATGCCGGGCACCTGCGCAGCGACACGAAGCGCAGAGCGCTGGTCGGGGCGCTCGACAGGTTCGCGCTGGCAAAGGATCTGGCGTCATGCCCACTCGTCGATCGTTCCTGAGAAACGTCGCCGGTGCGAGCGGCCTGGTGTTCGTCGGATGTGGGTTCGGGGGCGTGGCGGCGCAGGCCGGGCAAACCTCGAGGCCGACAAAGCGCGCTCCCGTCCTTCTGCGGGGGCGCCGAATCCGCACGGTCGATATCCACGCGCATTGTGTCGTGGCCGCCGCTGCCGACCTCCTGAAGCGGCAAGTGAACCGCCAGCCGGCGCACCTCTTGGACGGCCAAGCCTTCACCGATCGGCTGCGTGTCATGGATGCCCAAGGGATTGATATCGCGGTCCTCAGCATCAATCCCAACTGGTACGACATTGACCGCGACCTGGCGTCACAGGTGATCAGAATCCAGAACGAAGCCCTGGCCGAGTTCTGCGCGTCGCATCGTGATCGGTTTGCCGCGTTCGCCTCCGTGGCGCTCCAGTTCCCTGAGCTGGCGGCAGAACAACTGGAGCAGGCGGTGAAGAAGATGGGGTTGCGGGGCGTCGCGATCGGCGGAAGCGTG
>JBEQUD010000015.1:0-5784 GCA_040349235.1 Acidobacteriota bacterium | reverse complement strand
TGCACGACGGAGACCCCGCAGGCGCTCAAGGACGAGCTGAACGCCTACGGAGTCAATCTCTACATCGAGAAACCGTTCAACCAGGACATCGTCAAGCAGTTGCTGACGAAGGTGGCGGCGAGGCAGGCCGCCCTGTCCGCCTGAACGCGGCCGCTACTTCGCTTCGGCCTGGGTGGTTGTCGCGGGACCCATGCCTACGATTTCGAGGATGCATTCGGCGTCCCTGGCCCCGTCGTAGTGAATTTCCTTCGCGAAGTGCGTGACGAAGCTTCCGGCAGGGACGGGCTTCATCCCCTCGGGATCGTACTTCGCCCCTGTATTCACCCACCAGGTGCCCGAGAGCACCATGATGTACCGATCGTTCACGTGGAAGTGGGGATGGCTGTTGTGATGGGGCAGCCACTTCTGCAGCACCACGTAGAGGCCCGGCTTGGCCGGGTCCCCGACGAGGACAGCGCTTTCTGATCCGTTGCCGCGCACCCACTTGATATCGCTTGGGATCGTGACCGCGATGGCCTTGGGGTCGAGCTCCGCCGAGGTCGTCACCGACCCGAGGCCGGCGAACATCGGGACGACCAATACGAGACGACGTACGCGGGATGCCAGCAGTCGGCGCATGATTCCTCCTGGTTGGATTCGGGGCGGCCGAATCCTCGTTCGGAGGAGATATTACTTCCGATGGCAGTATCGGGGCTGTCGAACCGGGCCCGCCACACCCCGTGGCACTGAAGATGTCCGCGCTGGCCTGACGAGTGGGCCTCGCCGGGGCAGGCCCCTAGCGCGCGCGGGACCACGCCGCCCGTCCGGAGGGCGTGCCGCATCGCACGCATGCATTGCGCAACGGCGACACCCTGCATAGGATGGAGCATTCGGGAGGTGTCGCCATGCCGTTTCGCGATGTGATACTCGGCCACGTCCGCCCCTCCAGCGTGCGGGGCATCGATTTGCCGCGGCGTACCCCGTCCTTCCCCTCGCCGGGCGACTGGCGCGACGAAGTGATCTATTTCCTGCTGCCCGATCGCTTCAGCGACGGACAGGAGCACGGCCGCCCCAGGATCGACCGTCACAATCTCGGCGCGAGCCGGCCGGCCGGCTTCCGGTTCGACCAGTGGGCCGAGAGCGGGGGCGACCGGTATCAGGGCGGCACGATCGCGGGGATCGCGTCGAAACTCGACTATCTCCACACCCTCGGCGTCACCACGCTCTGGGTCGGTCCGGTGTTGAAGCAACGCGCGCACCTCAACACCTTCCACGGCTACGCCATTCAGGACTTTCTCGATGTCGACCCACGCTTCGGCACCCGGGAGGATCTGGTGGCGCTGGTCGATGCCGCGCACGCCGTGGGGATGCGCGTCATCCTCGACATCGTGTTCAACCATTCGGGCAGCAACTGGCTCTATGCCAACGGGCAGCGCCAGCCGCCGTTTCTGCCGTTTCCGCAGTTCTATCAGAAGGGGGACTGGTTCGACGGGCAGGGCCATCTGGTCGCCGGGGTCGCCGCGACGGCCGTGGACGATGGGGTCTGGCCGAGCGAGCTCCAGGCGGACGAGTACTACACGCGCGCGGGCGGGGTGGACTTCGGCGGCGCGTTCGACGACGACCGCGCGGCCTTCCGCCGCACGGATTTCTTCGACCTGCGGGACTTCAATTTCGACGGCACCGACGCCCTCGACGATCTCGCGCGCTGCTACAAGTACTGGATTGCCCTGACCGATTGCGACGGCTTCCGCCTCGACACGTTGAAGCATGTTCCGGAGGAGGTTGGCCGCAGCTTCTGCGGCACGATCAAAGAGTTCGCGGGCAATCTCGGCAAGACGGATTTCTTCCTCGTCGGCGAGGTCGCCGGGTCCGACGACGATGCGGAGAAGTACCGGCGGGTCATCGGGCTGAACCTCAACGCCACGCTCGACATCGGCGGTATCCGTCGCGTCCTTCACGGGGTCGCCAAGGGGCTCGTCGCCCCGGAGGCGTATCTTGATTTCGCCCATATCTGGGACGACGACCTCGGGTCGCATCGGGATTCCGGCGCGAGGCACGTCTCCGTGCTGGACGATCACGATCACGTGTCCGGGGAGAAGGTCCGATTCTCGACTGATGCGGCCACCGAATGGCAGGTGGTGGCCGGTGTGGCGCTGCAGTTGTTCACGCTCGGCATCCCGTGCATCTACTACGGAACCGAGCAGTCGCTGGCTGGGCCTGAACGGGCGGTGCGCGACGCCTTCCTCCCGGACTTCAACGCGGACACGGGCACGGATCGGTATCTGCGGGAGACGATGTTCGGGCCGGCCCACCCGCGCGGCGATGGGCGTGCGGGGCTGGCTGCGGGCCCGGCGGGCCTCGACGGCGTGCTCCCCGGCTTCGGGCCCTTCGGGACGGCGGGCGCGCACTGTTTCGACCCCGGTTCGGCCGCCTACGTTCGTATCGCGGCGCTGGCCGCCGTCCGCCGGGCGTTTCCCGTCTTGCGCAAGGGGCGCCAGTACCAGCGACCGCTGTCGAACTTCGGACAGCCGTTTGCGTTTCCGGGCCCTGGCGAGCTCATCGCCTGGTCGCGGATTCTCGACGACGAAGAGGCACTCTGCATCGTCAATGGCCACGGCGCCTCGCGGCGCGGCGGCCATGTGCTCGTGGACGCCCGGCTGAGCGGCCAGGCCGGCGCCGCGTTGGTGGTGATTGCCAATACGGAGCAGGCCGCGACCCCCGGCTTCGCAGGGTCGCACCCGGTGGGGCAGACCCTGCCCGTGCAGTTCAGCAACGGCACGGCATTCGTCGATATCCGGGATATCGGCCCGTCGGAAGTCCTCGTGCTGGTCAACCACCCCTGATTTTCCTCCTCAAGCTTGCCGCACCCCTGGCCGATTGCATGAAGGAGTCGTTTCGCGCGCGGCAGCGGGCTGGGGCGCGTTGGTCGTCAGAGCGTTGAGGGGACCGACATGATGTCATTCGCACGGATTTCGAAATGGACCATCGGGGAGCGCCTGGGGGCACTGACGCTTATCGCGGTCATCGGCCCACTTGCGCTGGTGCCCCTCGTGTATCGCGTCATCTCCACGGTGAAAGTCGGCGGGCCCCTCTATGTCGAGATCGTGCGCGGCAAGGATCTCGTGGCCGACATCCTGCCGCCGCCCGAATACATCATCGAGACCTATCTGGTCGCCTATCAGGCGGCCGAGGAGCCGCGGCCCGATGCGCGCAAGCAGTACCTGGCCCGGCTGAAGCAGCTGAAGGCTGACTACGACACGCGCCACGACTACTGGGCGGCCAACCTCCCCGAAGGCGACATGAAGCGCACGCTGCTCGTCGAGAGCTACGAGCCGGCCCAGCGCTTCTATGCAACCCTCGAGCGGGATTTCGTGCCCGCGGTCGAAGCGGGCAACCTGACGCGGGCGGCCGAAATCGTCAAGGGGCCGCTCCTGGAGGCGTACGAGCAGCACCGCGTCGCGATCGATCGCCTGGTGGTGAAGGCCAATGAGTTCTCGAACGATGCCGAGGCGCGCTCGAGAAAGCCATCGACGGCCGAGAAGAGCGTGGAGAGGTGGCGGTCCGCGGACAGGCATTCGTCGAGCGCCGCGCCGAGGTGTGCATCGCCGCCGGTCGGTACATCGCCGGCCGCTAGTCGCCGCGCGCCTCCCTTTGCTTGGTGGCTGCCGAACTCGACCGCCAGCAGCGTGTGCATGAAGTGGTCGTAGTCGCCGAAGCCGTGGGCCTGCAGCGCGACGCCGAGGGCGGCACCGGCCTGTTCCATGCCGTCTCGCCACGCCCCGTCAGCGTCTCCCGCCCGATGTTCAATCGCCGCCAGTTCCTTATAAAGGTCTTTGATGATGGGGAAGAAGGCGGCGGAGGGTTTGAAGCGGATCGACAGATAGCCCCGGCTGGTCGGGACGACCAGTGCCACGACCCAGTAGTAGCAGCCGTCGGCCGCGAGGTTCTTCACGTAGCCGGCGAATGGTTTGTCCGCCGCCAGGTGGTCCCAGAGCAGCTTGAACACTGCGCGGGGCATGTCCGGGTGGCGGATCACGTTGTGCGCGGTGCCCATGAGGACCTCGCGTGGGTGCCCGCTGACCCGGACGAACACCTCGTTGCACGCCAGGATGACGCCGCGCCGATCCGTCGCCGAGAAGAATAGTTCGTCGTGGCCGAACGGCCGTTCCTGATCGCGCGGGGTGACGGTTGGTCGAGCCATCAGAAAAGTCCTGGCGGCCGAACAGCGGCGAGGGAGCGGCCTCGTCGATCCGTCGGCCCAACAGCAGGGGAATCGGCCCGAAGACAGAAAGGGTGAGGGGAATTACCATAGTGGGCCGAGCCGGCAAAGGAGCCATGTATGCGTCTCAATCGAAACGTCGTCGTCACCCTGGGTTTCTGCGCCGTTCTGGGAGCGGCCGCGTGCAATTCCGCCGCGCCCCCCTCGGAAACGAGTCATGCCGCGCCGGCTCCCGTCGCCGCCGCGCCGCCGCCCCCCGCCCCCCTCAAGGGCGTCTACGTGTCCAACGAGACATCGGGCGACCTGACCGTGATTGACGCCGCCACGCAGCAGGCACTTGCCACGGTTCCGCTGGGCAAGCGCCCCCGCGGCCTCACGGTCAGTCCCGATGGCACGCGCCTCTACGTGGCGCTCAGCGGGTCGCCGGTCGGTGGGCCGGGTGTGGACGAGAAGACGTTGCCCCCGGCCGACAAGAGCGCCGATGGCATCGGCGTCTTCGATCTCGTCCACGGGACGTTGTTGAAGGTGCTTCCAAGCGGCTCCGACCCCGAGACCGTTGCGGTCAGCGCGGACGGCACCCAGGTGTTCGTCGCGAACGAAGACGCCGGGCGGGCCAGCATCGTTGACGTGGCCGATGGGAGGATTGCCCACACGATCAAGATCGGCGACGAGCCCGAGGGGACGGCCATCACGCCGAACGGCAAGCAGCTCTGGGTGACGTCCGAAGAGGACGCCGCCGTGTTCGTCATCGACCTCACCACCCACACCCTGCTGAAGTCGATTGGCGTGGGGCCGCGTCCGCGATCGGTGGCGTTCCTGCCCGATGGGACGCGCGCCTATGTGCCGTCAGAGAACGGTGCCAGTCTGACCGTGATCGACACGAAGACGCTGAAACGCGTCCGGACGATCGCCCTTGCGACGGGCATGCGGCCCATGGGGACGGCGATGGCGCCAGATGGTAAGACACTCTTCGTGTCAACCGGCCGGAGCAAGATGGTGCTGTTCGTTGACACCGCGACGGAGGCCGTCGTGGCATCGGTGGAGGCCGGCGCCCGGCCCTGGGGGATTGCGGTGTCGCCCGACGGCAAGACGCTCTACACGGCAAACGGCCCGTCGAACGACGTGTCCGTTATCGACGTGGCGACACGGCAGGTCACGAAGCGGATTCGTGTGGGGACCGGGCCTTGGGGCATTGCGGTCGTGGACCGTCACAACTAGCCTTCGACTAGCCCGAGCGCCAGCCTGGGCGAGCGTCGGCGGCCGGCGGGTCGCGCGGTGATTGGGAACGGCGTGGCGAATGTGGTCACCGTGCGTTCGGCGTCGTCTCTAGCGTTCGCCAGTTGGCACCCACTGGACCCACGCATGCACGACCTCGCCCTGTATTGAAGCCGTGTGAAGAATTGCCGATTAAGACTGCGTGCGCTGAGAAGCGCTCGAGGGGGGCAGTCTGCGCAATATCACACCTCGGCGTCTCGCATCGGCGTCATGCATCGAGAACCGGAGAGCCAACTCGCTCTTGACCACCGTGTGCGTGTGGATGGCCACGGGTGGCGTTCTCGCCGCGTCCGCGGCGGCGCAGGCGCAGC
>JBEQUD010000010.1:0-5577 GCA_040349235.1 Acidobacteriota bacterium | reverse complement strand
GAGCCTGAGCGCGACGCTGCTCGCGAAGGGGTTGCACTAGACATGAGCCGCATTCTCTCGCAAGAAGAAATCGACGCGCTGCTCCACTCGGCGACCGACGGCTCGAGGGCCTTCCCGGACGCCGCGTCGAAGTCGAACGTCACGCGCTACAACTTCCGCCGGCCGGACCGCGTGTCGAAGGAGCAGATGCATTCGCTGCAGTTCCTGCACGAACGCTTCGCGCGCAACGTGGCGACGTCGCTGTCGGCCTATCTGCGGACGATCACCGAGTTGTCCGTCGTCTCCGTCGAGCAGTTCTCCTACTCCGAATTCCTCACCGCGCTCGCCGACCCGACCGCCTTCTATGCGCTCGCCATTCCGCCGTCGGACGAGCTCGGGGCGCTCGAAATCAACCCCGCCATCGCGTTCGCGATGGTCGATCGCATGCTGGGTGGGGCCGGCCAGAGCCAGACCCTGTCCCGCGCGATGACCGAGATCGAACAGAACGTCATCGACTCGGTGGTCAAGATCATGCTCGAGTCGCTCGGCGAGACGTGGCGGCCCATCGCCAAGCTCAGCTTCAACGTCCGCGGCCGGGAGACCCGGCCGCAGATGCTGCAGGTCGCGGCCCCGAACGACATCGTCGTGATGGTGGTGTTCGACATGCGTATCGGCGAGGCGCGCGGCATGATGAATCTGTGCATGCCCGCGAGCATCGTCGAGGCTAGCGGCGCGCAGGTCGCCCAGGCGTCGAACCGGCACCGGCGTGAACCCTCGGAGACCGAGCGGACCTGGCTGCGCGAGAACCTCTCGCGCGTCCCCATGGGGGTGACCGCGCTCATCGAGAGCCGGCTCTCGACACGGGATCTGCTCGCGCTCGCGCCCGGTGACGTCGTGTCGCTCGGGGTGCCCGCGCATCAGGCGATCGACCTGCAGGTCGAGGGCACGCTGAAGTTCCAGGGGCGCCTCACCGTCGAAAGCGGGCGCCTCGGCGTGCGGGTCGAGAACACATGTCAGTCGAACGTAAGGAGAGCAAGCTGATGGGAGCCATCCTCACGGACACCGAGCTGGCCTCCGGCCTCATCGACCAGTTGACGACCGGCCTCAGCGCGGAGTCCGGCGGCGCGATTACCGCCGAGCCGGGCCGCGCGGGCGGCGGCGAGGGATGGGTCGTCACGCTCAAGGTGACCGGCGAGCGGCGCGGCACGTTTCTCCTGTGGGTCGATCGGGCGGGCGCGACCGGCATCGCCAAACTGGCGGGGGACTTGACCCCGTCGGATGAGTCAATCGCCGACGTCCTGCGCGAGGTGTGGTCGCAGGCCGCGAGCACGCTGTGCCTGGCCCCGCGGTTCGCGTCGCTCACGATCGCGGTCGGCGCGATCGTGCCGGGAACCGGCGCGGGGGACTCCGCCCGTGGGTTCGGGCTGACGCTGGGGTCGCTCGGGCGCGCGCAGGTCGCCATCTCCGGGACCTTCGAATCCGAGGCTGTCGCGACCGAAACCGGCGGGAACCTCGATCTGGTGCTGGACATCGAACTGCCCCTGGTCGTGCGCTTCGGCCGCACGGCGATGTCGCTCAAGGCCCTGACCGATCTCGGTCCAGGTTCGATTGTGGACATGGGGCGTTCCCCCGACGATCCGGTGGAGCTCCTCGTGAGCGACCGCGTGATCGCGCGCGGCGAAGTCGTCGTCGTCGGCGGGAACTACGGCGTGCGCGTGACCGATTTGGTGGGCTCGGTTGACAAGACCAGGGCCGGGGAGGCGTAACGTGATGCTGTATCTCGTGGGTGGCCTGGTCGTGCTGAGCGTCGCGCAGTCGGTGCTGCTGGCGCGGGTGTACTTGCGGACGCGCGAGGCGGGACGGCTCGACGACCGCCTGGCGCACTTTGCCGAGGCGCTGGCGCTGCTGACCGACACGACCGAAGCTGGTTTCGCGAACATCGCCGGCGAGCTCGAAGTGCGGCGAAAGACGTCGCGCACGGGCTCGCGCGCCGCCATCTCCAAGCGCATCTCTTCCGCCGTCCGGCGGGGACGTTCCCTCGAGGAGATCGCCAGCAGGGAGTCCTTGTCGGAAAGCGAGATCCGGCTGCATCTGGGACTCGCCGGCGGGGACGGCGCTGCGGCCTCGAGTGACCGACGCGGCGCGCGGTCGCGCGCGGTGCTCCACATCGAACCTGTGCCCGCGTCGGCGGGGCGTCTCGACAGCGCCTACGCGGACGAGGAGTCTGCCTGATGCCTGGCGGTGTATATGTGGCGCTGAGTGGTATGCGGACCAGGCTCGACGCGCTGGACCGCTTGTCCTCGGACATCGCCAACTCCGGCACGGCGGGCTACAAGGCCGAACGCTCCTCGAATGCCGAGGCCACGCGGTCGCCGTTTGCCGGGGTGCTGGATTCGGCGATCGATGTGACGACAGGGACGCGCCGGCTGAATGCCACCGCAGGCGCCATTGCGCCGACGGGCCGCAATCTCGACGTCGCGGTCGAGGGAGACGGGTTCCTCGTCGTGCAGAGCCCCGCGGGCGTCCGCTACACCCGCAACGGACACCTCCAGGTCCGGACGGATGGGGTGCTCACGACCGACGACGGGGCCGTCGTCCAGGGCGCGAACGGACCGATCAAGGTCGGGACGGGCAAGGTGGAGGTCGGACAGGATGGGACGGTTCAGGTCAGCGGGGCGGTGGTCGGCAAGCTGTCCGTGGTCAAGTTCGACGACCCCGGCACGCTCGTGCGCGAGGGCGCGTCCCTGCTCCGGGGCGACCCGGCCAAGGCGCAGCCCGTGACGCTGCCATCGGTTCGCGGGGGCTCGCTCGAGCAGTCGAACGTCTCGGTCGTGGAACGCATCGCGGAACTGACCGATGTGATGCGGACCTTCGAGGCGCTACAGAAGGCATTGACGTTGCAGATGAACGATATCGACGGCCGCGCGATCGACACGCTGGGCCGCCGGTAACCTCGGAAAGAGACGCAGGAGAACCACAGGCATGATTCGCGCACTCTACACGGCAGCCAGCGGCATGAACGCGCAGCAGAACAACATCGACACGGTGGCGCACAACCTGGCCAACGTGAACACGGCCGGGTTCAAGCGCAGCCATATGGAGTTCGAGGACCTGGTCTACCAGCAGACCCGCGTGCCCGGAGCCGCGACGTCGGCCACCGGCGAGGCGCCGATCGGCCTCGAGATGGGGCTCGGCACCAGGGCGGTCGGGACCTCCCGCGACTTCTCGTCGGGGAACCTGCGCGCCACGAGCAGCACGCTCGATCTCGCCATCGAGGGCGACGGGTTCTTCCAGGTCACGCAGTCGGGCGGCACCACGGCCTTCACCCGCGCGGGCTCGTTCCACCGCGATGCCCAGGGCCAGATGGTGACGACCGACGGGTACCCCCTCGAGCCGGCGATCACCGTGCCGGCCAACGCGACGACCATCAGCATCTCGAAGGACGGCATCGTGTCGGCGGCCATCGCGGGCCAGAGCGCCACGCAGCAGCTGGGCACGATCGAGCTGGCGACCTTTCAGAACCCCGCCGGCCTGAAAGCGATGGGGAGCAATCTGTTCACGGTCACGACGGCCTCGGGCGAGCCCCAGACCGGCACGCCGGGCTCGGATTCCCGCGGCACCATCGCGCAGGGCATGCTCGAGGACTCGAACGTCAGCGTGGTCGAGGAGATGGTGAACATGATCCTCGGGCAGCGGGCCTACGAGGCCAACTCCAAGGTCATCAAGGCGGCGGACGAGATGCTGTCCACCGTCAACAACGTGGTGCGTTGATGAGGCTGATGCGAACGCCCCTTGCGTCCCTCGCGGTCATCCTGGCGGTCGTCGCCCGGCCTGGCGCGTCCACGGCGCCCGTGGCACCCGTGCCCCTGGTCGATCGGGTCGGTGCGGCGATGGTCGAGGCCGTGGCGTCCAGGATGGGCGATGCCCATGTCATCGTCGAGCACATCGAGATCTTCAATGTGGCCGACGCCCCGACCATCGAAGCGGTACCCGGTCCGGACGCCCGCGCCGGGCAGGTCGTGCAGTTCACGCTGCTGGCCCCGTCCGGCACGGGGACGGGCGCGCGCGTCATCAATCTGGGACGGGCAACCGCTCTTGTCCGGGTCGAAGCGCCCCACGCACGCGCCGCGCGGATGATTCCGCGGGGAAAGGCGATCGACGCCGACGATCTCGAGGAGAGCACGGCAGACGTCCCGGGCGTGCCCCTGCGGCGCCTGCCGACCCGCGCCGAGTTGAGCGGTGGTCGGGCGCTGCGCAATCTCGCTCCGGGCGAAATCGTCACGGGCGCCGCGATGTCCGCCACGCCAGCCGTTCGCAGCGGACAACTCGTCCGTGCGCGCGTGTTGTTCGACGGGGTGGAAGTGTCCGCGATGGTCGTGGCCGCACAGAACGGCGACGTGGGCGCCGTGATTCGCGCATTCAATCGCGAGAGCCGGCGGGAACTCCGGGTCAAGGTCGTGTCGGACGGATTGGTCGAGGTGACGCATGAGTAAGTGGCTAACGTTCGCCGTGCTGGTTGTGGCGGCCGCCTCCGGCGGGACCGCTCACGCGGCGGGCAGCGACAAGCGGGGCAAGGAGCAGGAGAAGGCCGCGTCGAAGGCGGCCAGCGACAACTACGACGAGCTGTTCGCGCGCTACCTCAATTCGGCGCGCACCCAGCCGGTGACGGTGTCGCCGAATCCGGCGAGCTGGATCAACAGCCTCATGTCCGATCCGCGGGCGCGCCACGTCAACGATCTCGTGACGGTGAACGTGATCGAAAGCATCACCGCGTCGGGCACGGCCGACTCGTCGGTGTCCAAGTCGAGCGCGGCGGCCATCGGCCTGCCGAACCTGTTCGGTCTGGAGACGAAGCTGCCATCGGCCATGAACCCGGCCAGCCTCGTCAGCGGGAAGCAGGACACGTCGTTCAAGGGCGCCGGCAGCACGACCCGCGCCGGGCAGCTGTCGGCCGTGATGACGGCACGGGTGGCCGAGGTGTTGCCCAACGGCGATCTGGTCATCGAGGGCGTGCACGAGATCGAGATCAACGGGGACCGCCAGATCATCGTCCTGACGGGTGTCGCACGCGTCACCGACATCACCCCGGGGAACGTGGTGGCATCGACCTCACTCGGCCAGCTCCAGATCCGCTACTTCGGGCGCGGCCTGATGAAGGACAGCCTGAGCCCTGGCTGGCTGGTCCGCGTGCTCAACAAGGTATTTTGAGGTGCTGATGATGGGCGCACGCATTCGAACCGAACGGACCGCCCGACTGTGCGCGGTGGCGCTGTTCATGGCGCTGGCGGGGACAACCGGACGGGCCGACAGCACCCGCCTCAAGGACATCGTGACATTGCAGGGGGCCAGTGCGTCGCCGCTCGTCGGCTATGGGCTCGTCGTGGGGCTCAACAAGACGGGCGACAAGCGACAGACCATCTTCTCCGCGCAGACGCTCGCCAACATGCTCGTGCGCTTCGGCGTGTCCGTGCCGGCGGGCCAAATCAAGATCGACAACGTGGCGGCCGTCCTCCTGACGACCGAGCTGCCGCCGTACGCGCGGCCCGGCGCCAGATTGGACGTGACCGTCTCGTCGGTGGGGGATGCCCGGAGCCTGCA
>JBEQUD010000146.1:0-5909 GCA_040349235.1 Acidobacteriota bacterium | reverse complement strand
TTCCCATCGACCCGCGGAGCGCCTTCCACCCGAACGGGTCCGCGCCGACACCTGCGCAGACGACGCCCGTGGCGCCCCCGGCCTCGGCGACGCGGACGATGGCGCCGAGATTTCCCGGATCCTGGACGTCAACGGCGACCACGACCAGGGGCGCCTCTCCGTAGACGTCCGCGACCCCATGCACGGGCCGCTCGGCAAGGGCCACCACCGCACTGGGTGAGCGAACGGGGCTGAGCGCGTCCATGACCGCGCTCGAGACGACGCTGACGGTCACGCCGCGGCGCTCGGCACGGTCCACCAGTGAGGCGATTTCATCGCCCGGGCTGGCCCCTGCCGTGATTGCGACCTCGTGAAGGACAAGGCCCGCATCGAGGGCTTCGCCGACCAGGTGGGCGCCGTCGAGCAGAAGGACATCGGGGGAATCGCGCCGCGCCGCCGCCCTGAAGCGCGCAACGATGGGGTTCTGCCGGCTGGTGAGCGTGGGCACTCCAACGAAGAATAGCACTGTGGTACGATGCTCCGTCGCATGGCGGAAACGATGAAGGATCGGCTGATTCGGAAGTTCGAGGAGGAAATCCGGGCGCTCGACCGCGAGCTCAAGCTCGAACTCCCGAGGGAAATCAAGCGTGCCCGCGAACTGGGCGACCTGCGCGAGAATGCGGAATACCAGGCCGCGAAAGAGCGGCAGCGCCTGGTCGAATCGCGCATCAGCATGCTGCAGAAGCGGGTCTCGGAAATCGCGCTGATCAACATCGACCGCATTCCGACCGATCGGGTCGGGTTCGGATCGACCCTGGTCGTCATCGAGAGCACGGGCGAGCAGATGACGTTCCAGCTGGTGATGCCCGAGGACGCTGACGCCACCAAGGGCCTCATCTCGACGACCTCACCCATCGGACACGCCTTCCTCAACAAGGAGGAGGGCGACACCGTCAAGGTCGTGACCCCGGGGGGCAAACGCGAGTTCGAGATCATCAAGCTATCGACCATCCACGTCGAATCGGCCGATGACCGGGCGGTCTGACGCCGCGCCGTCCGCCGACTCCTATTCCCCCTCCCTCCGCACCGCGCTCGTTCTGAACGGCACCGGCACCGCCGGTGCGTATCACGCGGGCGTTCTGCGCGCGCTGCACGAAGCCGGCATCAAGCTCGACGTGGTGGCCGGGCGCGGTGTCGGCGTCATCGGCGCGCTGTTTGCCGCCATCGACGGTGCACAGAAGCTGTGGGAAGACAGAGGCTTCTGGCGGTCGCGTGCCGTGCGCGCGTTCTACCCGTGGTGTGCGGCGTCGCGTGTGGTCATCAGCGCGCTGGTGGCCGCGGTGGCGATTGTGGCGCTCCCACTCGGCGTGATGGCGGCGGGCCTGGTGGTGTTCCCACTCGATTTCATCCTAAAAATCGTGGGGCTTGCGGGCGCCCCCGGACTGTCCGGGGCGTACCTGAGGCTGGCACAGGCGGTCTTTGCGCCGACCGGGTTCGCCACGTGGCTCCCGCGTCTTGTCTTGCTCGTGGCGGCCGTGGCGGGGGCGACAGCGGCCATTGACGGCGCCCTCCGGGCCCGGCGCCGGACCCGCGGCTCCCGCTGGTGGCGGATGGTGCCGGCGCCGTTGTCCGCGGCGGGCGTTGCCGACCGCTGCTGGCAGGTGCTCTGGGAACTGCTACGTGGCGCGACCGGTCTGCAGCAGCCCTCCTCCCGCGACCTCGCGGCGCGCTACGTGGAACTGCTGGCGGAGAACCTCGGGCAGCCGGGGTTTCGCGAGCTCGTCATCCTCGCCCATGACCTCGATGCCCGGCAGGACCTGCTGTTCGTGCTGGCCGGCGACCAGCGGCGCCGCGAACGGACGGGCCGTGTTGCGCCACGCTCGGAAGCTCGCCGGGGGGAGGTCGTGGACCTGGGCGGCGTCGGGCGCGATCATCTGGTGGACGCGGTCGCCGCGGCCCTCGCGATTCCCCTGGCGACCGAGCCGCACGGGATCACGTTCTCGCCCGATGCCTATTGGCGCGGCGAGACGCACCGCCTCTGCGACCGTCAGGCCGGGCTGTCGCGCCTGCTGGACGAGTTGATCGAGAACGGTGTCGAGCAACTCGTCGTCGTGTCAGCGTCGCCTGAGTCGCCGGGCCCGCACGCCCTCGCGGCGCCCCCCATCGGCGGCCGCGGCCGGTTGGGGGAGTCTCTGCAGTCGGCCGAGTCCGCCAGCCTCCGCGACGCGGTCCGGGCGGCCAGCGCGCGCACGCCGCGGATCTTCGTCATCCGTCCGACGCATAATCCGGTCGGGGCATTCGATTTCGGCGGCGGCTATGACGACCGCTCCGAACGGCCGCTGCCGCTCGACGAGCTGATGGGGCGGGGCTATGAGGACGCGTATCACCAGTTCATCGAACCGGTGGTGGGGGCAAGCGGCGAGCGGGTCGGGCAGGCGTACTAGCGGACGCTCCACGGCGGGCCTAGATCGCGGGCGCCTCGGTTTTGGTGTCGGCCTTCTGCCCTTTGACGTCCTTGGTGGCTTCGTGGAGGAACTGCGCGGCCAGTTCGTGCAAGCGGCGCGAAATCCCGTCCGCATTCAAATCGCCGAACTTCTGGCGGAACGCCTCGACCGGGACGACCGCTTTGGCCATCGCGCGGTGGCCGCCGGCACTCCCCACGTCCGCGAAGAAGCGCCGGACGAATTCGCCCGCGTTCTTCGAGTAGCCCAGGTTGCGCACCGAAATCACCAGCGACTCGCCGACCAGTCCGGCAATGACCGTCCACTTGACGTTTTCGAGCTGCAGGAAGAAGTCGGCCACGTAGGGGATGAAGTCCTCGCGGGGAAGGGCGCCGAGGTACGCGCAGAACACCTGCTCGACCAGCCCGCCGGCCTGATAGGCCTTGATGACGTAGTCCAGGCGTTCCCCGGTGATTTCCGCGCCTTCCATCTTCCGGATGAGCTGTGCGTCGGCCAGCGCGTAGAGATACGAAAACGCATCCAGATCGACGCGGTTGGTCTGCCGGTTGAAGAAGAGGGTATCGGACTTGATGGCATAGAGCATCGCCGTTGCCACCCGCTCGGAGATGTTGATGTCCACGGATCGGAGATGTTCGGTCAGAATCGTCGAGGTGGACCCGTATTCCTGCCTGATGTCCTTGAACACGGCCGTGTAGCCCGGTTGCTCGGGGTGGTGATCGATGACCAGATCCACGCGGTCGATGAGGTCCCCGAAATAGTGCGGCTGGACATCCACCATGGCGATGCGGTCGAAGTCCTTGAGCGACTCGGGCGTGATGGCCTCGACGTGCAGGTCGAGCAGGTTCACCATCCGGAGGTTCTCGGGACGCGTCACGCCCTTGATGGCGCCGATGATGGCGGTCGCCTTCGTGCGGTGCAGCAGGTTGCGCAGGGCGAGGCCGCTGGCCAGGGCGTCCGGGTCGGGATCGTTGTGCAGCATGATCAGCACGCGGTCGGCGTCGCTGAAATAGCGCTGATACTGCTGCACCCGCGCGCGGGTGAGCGAGCGGCTGAATTCCGTCAGCAGCGGCCCCCCGAACAGTTCCGACATGGACAGGTAGGCCACGTTGGGGAACGCCGCGTGGAACTCTTCGGCGCGCCGGGCCGTCGCCGCCGCGCCGACGCCGAGGACGTAGACGAGCGTGCCTCCCGCATCCCGGATGGCTTCGAGCACGCGTTTCAGATTGCGCCGGGCGTTGTCCTCGACGATGACGCAGGTGCCGGGCGTGAGGTCCGCCTTGAGATAGGTGTCTGTCCGGCGGGGGTCGCCGACGCCGACCGCGACGCCCGCGTCGTGCAGGCGCCTGGCGAGAGGCTTGCTGTCCACGATGAACTCGACCTCGAACCCCGGCAAGAGGATTTCGTCGAGTATCCTGATGACCAGCTCGTCCTGGCAGATCGCTAGACACCGCATGAAGATGCCAAACGCTGATTATACGCTTGTCGGGGCCGGAAGGTTCCAGGTGGTACGATAACGATTTCCATGCCGTCCCTGCATGATCGCTTCCACGACCGCTTCGAGCTCGTCTCCGACTTCGAGCTGGCCGGCGACCAGCCGCGCGCGATCCGCGAGCTCGTGGACGGCCTGGAGCGCGGGGACGCGCATCAGGTCCTGCTCGGGGTCACCGGCTCCGGCAAGACGTTCACCATGGCGCAGGCCATCGCGCGGGTGAACCGGCCGGCCCTCGTGATGGTCCACAACAAGACCCTGGCCGCGCAGCTCTTTCAGGAATTCCGGCGGTTCTTCCCGCGTAACGCCGTCGAGTACTTCGTCAGCTACTACGATTACTACCAGCCCGAAGCGTACGTGCCGGCGACCGACTCGTACATCGAGAAGGAAGCGACGATCAACGACGAGATCGACCGGATGCGCCTCTCCGCGACGCGGTCGCTCTTCGAACGGCGCGACGTCATCATCGTGTCCAGCGTCTCCTGCATCTACGGCCTCGGCTCGCCCGAGGCCTACTACGGAATGCTCCTGCCGCTCGAGCGCGGACAGCGGATCGATCGCGAGCAGATTCTGCGCAAGCTCGTCGAGATCCAATACGAGCGGAACGATCACGAGTTCGGGCGCGGCACGTTTCGCGTGCGCGGCGACATCATCGACGTGTATCCGTCATACGAAGAGCAGGGGCTGCGCATCGGACTGTTCGGTGACGAGGTGGACGAGCTCGTGTCGTTCGACCCGCTGACAGGCAAGACCCTCCGACGCCACGACAAGATTGCGGTCTACCCGAAGACCCACTTCGTGGCGCCGCGCGAGCGGACCAAGCAGGCCGTCGAGTCTATCAAGGCCGAGCTGGCGTGGTACCGCTCGAAGCTCGAAGGCGAAGGGCGGCTGGCTGAGGCACAGCGTTTGCACCAGCGCACCATGTTCGATCTGGAGATGATGCGGGAGATTGGCTACTGCCACGGCATCGAGAACTACGCGCGCCATCTGACCGGCCGGGCCGAGGGGGAGCCGCCGCCGACGCTGCTCGACTACCTGCCCGCGGATGCGCTGCTCGTCGTGGACGAGAGCCACCAGACCGTGCCGCAGATTCGGGGCATGTACCACGGCGACCGGGCCCGCAAGGAGGTGCTCGTGTCGTACGGCTTCCGTCTCCCATCCGCTCTCGACAATCGCCCGCTCAACTTCGAGGAGTGGGAGCAGCGCGCGGGCCAGACCGTCTTCGTGTCCGCGACCCCCGGCCCCTACGAGCTGGCCCGCGCCCACGGCGTCGTGGTGGAACAGATCATCCGGCCGACGGGGCTCATCGATCCGCCGATCGACGTGCGGCCGGTCGCCGGCCAGGTGGACGATCTGCTCCAGGAAATCCGTGTCCGCGCGGCGCGCGGCGAGCGCGTGCTGGTGACGACGCTGACCAAGCGCATGTCGGAGGATCTGACGCAGTACTACCAGGAGCTCGGCGTGCGTGTCCGCTATCTGCACTCGGACATCGAGACGCTCGAACGCGTCGAGATCCTGCGCGACTTGCGCCGCGGCATCTTTGACGTCCTCGTCGGCATCAACCTGCTCCGCGAGGGGCTCGATCTGCCGGAAGTCTCGCTGGTCGCCATCCTCGATGCCGACAAAGAGGGCTTCCTGCGTTCGGCGGGTTCGCTCATCCAGACGTCCGGGCGCGCCGCGCGGAACGTGAACGGCCGCGTCATCATGTACGCCGACACGGTCACCCGGTCGATGCGGGCGGCCATCGACGAAACCGGCCGGAGGCGTGCGCGCCAGGAAGCCTACAACCAGGAGCACGGCATCACGCCGCAGTCGATCATCAAGGACATCGACGGCGTGCTGTCGAGCGTCTACGAGCGCGACTACTCGGTTGTGCCCCTGGCGGACACCGACCAGTTCGAGACCCAGGCCGACCTCGACGCGCACATCGGAACGCTCCAGGACGAGATGCGGACAGCAGCCGCGAACCTCGATTTCGA
>JBEQUD010000501.1:0-3696 GCA_040349235.1 Acidobacteriota bacterium | reverse complement strand
ACATGCGTGTTGCCGAGGGCGTCGCGCTCGCTGTCGTACAGCAGCTCGTACGCGAGGCGGAGGCCTGTCTCGAACAGCGGCCCGGATGCATTCAGCTTGCCGAGCAGCGCCGGCGAATTGAGGAGGCTCCCACCGCTGGCGTTCCGCGAGTGCTGGTAGGAGACGCTGCCTCTGACGCGCGCGCCAGAGCCCCAGGCCTGTGCTGCGGATAGTTCGAGGCCTCGCGCCGTGATATTGCCGCCATTCTGATACTGGGCCAGGCCCGACACCGCGTCCGTGCCGAGCGTCACGAGATGCTCCATCGTCCAGGAATAGGCGGACGCGCGCAGCGAGAGACCGTTCTCGAGGCGATGGTCCACGACCAGTTCGAGGGTGTCGATCGTTTCGCCGTCCAGGGCGGGGTTGGCCACCTGATTGAGGTAGCTGAAGTCGCGCTCGAACACGTTGGGTGAACGGTGCGCGCGGCCGTACAGCGCCTTCCAGACCGTCGTCGGTGTGGCGTTCCAGATGAGCCCCGCGCGTGGGCTCATCGACCTGGCCCCGTCCTTGTGGTCGAAGCGCACGCCGATCGTGGCGCTGATGGTCTTCCGTAGCGCCCATTCGTCCTGGGCGTAGACGCCGGCACGCCAGCTCGACCCCGGAATGGTGACATCGGTGGCCGGGGCGGTGACGTCCTCGTAGCTCTGGTCCTGGCGCGTATTGGCCTGGTACTCGAGGCCGGTCAAGAGCTTGTGTCCCGATCGCGGCGTGGACAGCACGCTCAGGTCCGCGCCGGTCCAGTTGCTCGAACCGGTCTGTAGCGTCGGCGCCCCGGAGAACGTGAACGGCGCGCGGTAGCGTTCCTGGCCGAGGAACGCGCGCCCGGACAGGCGCACGGCGTCATCCGCGAAGGCGTTCTGATACTGGAGTTGCGTCAGCAGGTGCGTGTCCTGCTGGTGCTGGCCTTTGGTCAGGGGGTCGCTCAGGTACGTGCCGAGCGGATCGTCCTTGACGCGATCGCCGTACGAGAGGATGGACGACCAGTGACCGCGCGAGAGGCTCGCGAACAGCTCCCGATCCCGTTCGCCATCGAGGCCCGCCGCGATGCCCGACACCCGCGCCGCGCCGAAATCGACGAGCCGGTCCTCGCCGCCGGCGTCCAGACCGGACGCAGAGACCAGCGCATCGATGCCGTTGTCGAGCCGCGCCCCCCAGCTGACGCGGCCCTTGGCGAACGCCTGCGGGGCCTGGTACGTCGCCGAGACCTCGGCGCCGTGCACGTCTGCCCCTCGCCGCGTGACGACGTTGACCACCGCGAACATGGCGTTCTGTCCGTAGACCGCACTGCCGGGCCCTGGAATGAACTCGATGCGCTCGACGAGGTCTATGTCCAGGGGAAACTCGCGCCCGAGGTAGGCCTGGTCGAACACACCGTCGTTGACGCGGTTGCCGTCGATCGTCAGGAGCAGACGCGTGTTGAAGTCGCCAGGCAGTCCGAAACCGCGTGTCCCGAGATAGGTGTACTGCCGGTCGTAGGTCGTGTAGACCCCCGGCAGGCTTGCGAGGGCGTCGGCCAGGGTGCGCCAGCCGAACGCCTTGATCTCCTGGTGGGTGATGACGCTGACCGCAGCCGCCACGTCCTTCTGTTTCTGCTCGTACTTCGACGCGCCGACCACGGTGATGTCAAGGAGTCGCTCGAGGCTGAAGGCCGTGGCGTCGGCCGCGTCCTGGCCGCGTGCGGGCGCGGTCGATGCCAAGACCAGGGCTGCGAGCAAGGCGCGCGTGGCAGCGTGTCTGCATGCGCGGACGGGCGATCCTGAAGGAGCGTGCATGGTCTTATCCGGTCTCTTGGACGCCGATCGCCTGAGCGCGATCACGGGCTGCCTGTCGTCGCGTGGGATAGCTCTGGGACGAATACTCGGTCGGCGGCGATGAGCGCCGCCGCATGTTCCGCGTCGAGTGGGCGTGCGAATAAGTAGCCCTGGCCGTAGTCGCAGCCGAGCGCGCGCAGCCGCTCGCACTGGTCGCTCGTCTCGATGCCCTCGGCCGTCACGGTGATGCCGAGGCTTGCCGAGAGCATCAGCACGGCCTGGATCAGTTCTTCGTGTTCGTCCGCCGCAGCGATGAAGGTGCGGTCCAGCTTCAGACCGCTGATGGGCAGCTGGTGGAGACACGCCAGGGACGAATACCCGGTGCCGAAATCGTCCAGCACGACGCGGAATCCAGCCTCGCGCAGTTCGTGGAGCACGTCGGATGTCTTCGAGAAGTCGCGGATCGCCGTGCTCTCGGTGATTTCCACGGCGATGTGGCGCGGCTCCAGGCCCGTTTCGACGAGGATGTCGAGCAGCCGCGCCGGCAGCCCGGTCTCGAGAAACTGCCCGGTGACGAAGTTGACGTTGATCGTGAGCTGCGAGGCGCTCGGATGCACCTTCAGCCAGTCGCGGTGCTGGCGGCAGACGGCGCCGTAAAAGCGGCGGCTGATCGGCAGGATGAGGCCGTTCTCCTCGACCTGCGCCAGGAAGGCCGCCGGCGGCAGGATGCCGCGTTCGGGATGGCGCCAGCGGAGCAGCGCCTCGAACCCGGCGAGGCGTCCTGTGCGCAGGTTGACGATCGGCTGGAAATACGGGAGGAACTCGTCGCGCCGAACCGCCAGACGCAGATCGGAATCGAGGTGCAGGCGCGCGATGGCCTGCCGGCCCATCGCCGCATCGAACACTTCGAAACGACCCTTACCGAGCGCCTTGGCGCGGTTCATGGCGGTGTCGGCGTCGCGCAGCACCGCTTCCGTGCTGGTATAACCCGTCGCGCTGACCGCGATGCCGATACTGGCAGCGATGAAGACCTCGCGGTCGGCGAGGGGAAACGGCCGGGAGAGCGCGGCCTGCACGCGCTCGGCGACGCGCGTGGCGTCGGCGGCGCTCCGCACGTCGTTCAGCAGCACGATGAACTCGTCGCCTCCTAAGCGGGCGAGCGTGTGCTCGATGCCGGGTGCGCCTGGTATGACGTCGCTGCCCGCGCGCGTCAGCGTGTCGGTCGATCGGAGCGAGACCTCGAGCCGCCGTGCGACCGCCTGGAGGAGCTCGTCGCCGGCCTGGTGGCCCAGGCTGTCGTTGACGACCTTGAACTCGTCGAGGTCCAGAACGAGGACCGCGAACTGCGTATCGTCGCGGAACAAGTGGTGCTGGATGAGGCGTTCGAGACGATCGACCAGCAGCAGGCGGTTGGGCAGGCCCGTGAGGGCATCGACCACCTTGCTGTCGGTGATATCGGTCTGCGAGCCCGCGATGCGCGTGGCCACGCCGGTGGCGTCGCGGACGGCCTGACCGCGGGCCAGCACCCACCGGAAGGACCCCTTCTTGTGGCGAATCCGGTGCTCGCTCTCGAAGTGCGTGGTGGCCCCGGCGAGATGGGTGTCGAGCTCACGCCGCAGTCGCGCGAGGTCCCCCGGATGCACTCGATCGAACCATTCTTCTGGCCGGTTGCCGATCTCCCCGTCCTCGCACCCGATGATGCCCTTCCACCGCGCCGAGAAGTGGATCTCGTCGGTCGTGAGTTTCCAGTCCCACATGCCGTCGTTGGCGCCTTGGACCGTCAGCGCGTACCGTTCCTCGCTCTCCCGCAGGCGATCCTCGGCGCGCTTACGCAGCAGCTGCGTGCGGATTCTCGCCAGGGCCACTGGCAGGTCGATGGGTTTGGTCAGGTAGTCGTCTGCGCCGC
>JBEQUD010000477.1:0-2878 GCA_040349235.1 Acidobacteriota bacterium | reverse complement strand
GGGCATGCCGGCACAGCTCGAGAAGGTGTCCAAGGTCAGCACCTTTCACGTGAAGCTGTTCGCGGCGTTCCTCGAAAAGCTCCGCTCGACGCCGGATGGTGACGGCACGCTGCTCGATCATTCGATGCTGGTCTACGGCGGGGGCATCAGCAATGGCAACGTGCATCTCCACACGGATCTGCCCATCGTGGTAGCCGGCGGCGGCGCGGGCCAGCTGAAAGGCGGCCGGCACATCCGCTACGCCGCGGACACGCCGCTGACCAACCTGCACCTGACGCTGCTCGACAAGATGGGCGTCCCGGCGGAGAAACTCGGCGACAGCACGGGCCGGGTCGATCTGCTGTCGGGTGTCTAGGACTATTCGGCTTCGCCTTTTCCCGCCAGCGTCGCCAGGACGGTGGCGTCCCGTTCGATGTTGGCCGGGCTCGGCTGGGCGCCGGCCTTGCGCAGCACCTCGATGACATCCGGCGAGTGGATGTAGACGCCGCCGGTGTAGTTCCCTTCGGCCACCGTCAGCGGTGTCCAGCCTCGCTTGTCCTTCTGGTTCAACCTGGCCCCCTTCTCCACCAGCAGCTGCGCAACCGCGGCGCGATTGAGGTAGGCCGGGCCGTGCAGCGCGGTCTCACCGTCGTTGTTGACCGCGTTGATGTCGTTGCCGAGCGCGAGCGTGAGCGTGAGGGCCGCGAGCGACTCGTCGATCGTCGTCTGGAACTTCCCGATGCGCCGGCCGAGCCCCGCCGCGAGCATCGCCGCGGTGATGTTGTTGGTGGTTTTCGCCAGCGGATCCGCGCCCTTCTCGACGAGAAAGCGCATCACATCGACCGCGCCCGCCTGCGCCGCCAGCAGGAAGGGCGTCGCGCCGCGCAGCGCGGCGCTGCCGCGCGAACGGGCGGCCGCCGCCCGGCCGCGCGCGCCAAGGCCGACATACGCGCGAGGCGTGGACGTCGCACGCGCGTTGACGTCGGCGCCGTGCGCCACGAGCACCTTCACGAAATCGAGCCGCGCCGCGCCGCGTAGCCCGCCAAGCGGCGTCCACTCGTTGTCTTCCGCGAGAATCCGCGTGCCGTCGTTGGTGTAGTCGAGCGGCCACTCGCCGGCGGCCCAATGGAGCGGCGTGAAGCCCGGGCCCAGGTTCGGATTCGCGCCCTGGTCGAGCAGGAACGTCGCATAGGCCAGGTGCCCCCTGATCGTGGCCACGATGAGCGGCGTCGTGCCGTCAGACGACGCCTGATCGACCTTGGCGCCGGCCGCCAGGAGCGACTTCGTGACCTCCAGATCGCCCTCGCGCGCGGCAAAGAGCAAAGGGGTGGTACCCGTTTTGGTCCGCCCACTGGCGTCGGCGCCCGCGGCGAGGAGCGCCTTGACGACGTCCGCGTGCCCTTCGGCCGCCGCCCACATCAGCGCGGTCTGTCCCTGGGTAGGCTCCGCGGCGTCCACCTTCGCATGGTGGGCCAGGAGCACCGCGACGGCGCCGACCTTGCCGGCGCGGGAGGCGGCCATCAAGGGCGTCTCACCGGTCGTCGGGAGGGGCGCGTTCGGGTTGGCACCCGCGGCGAGCAGCTTCGCTATCATCGCCGCGCTGCCATTGGTGCTGGCCAGCGCGAGGGGCGTCGTCCCGTAGTCGTCGGCGTGGTCGGCCTTGGCGCCAGCGTGAAGCAGCAGGTCCGCCATTTCGAGATTGTCCCACTGCGCGGCCCAGTGCAGCGCCGTCGCGCCGTCTGGCTGCGGCGCGTTGACATCGACGCGCTGCGCAATCAACGCGCGAACGGTTCGCACGTCCCCGTTCTTGGCGGCCGTCGCGAGTCGGACATCCGCCGCGGCGGCCCCTGCGACCCACGCCAACGACAGACCGCACACGAGAGCCGATGTCTTCGCACCGAGCGCCATACGGGTCGCCCTCCTTGACTGCCTCATGATACGTGGAACCCCTGGCTGCGTCACGGCAACTGCCCCCAGAAGCTTCCCCAGCATCAGAAATCGAACTGCGCCCCCAGCTTGATGAGGCGCGGCGCCAGCACCGTCTGTGGTGTCTGCCAGCTGCTCGTGGTCGGCGAATACGTGTCGTTCTGAATGATGACGGTGCTCGCATTGAACGCGTTGTAGAGGTCCAGGTTGGCACTGATGCGCCCGTGGCCCGCGAAACGGAACACCTTCGCGAACCGGATATCGACCTGGTTCATGCGCTCGCCGTAGAGCGTCCCCGGCGCGATCAGGTTGGTCGTGACGTTCGTTGCGCTCCCCGAGAGCGAGCGGCCGAGTGACGGCACCACCGCGGCATTGGGGACGGCATAGTTGGCGGCGATCTGGGGGCCGGGCATGCTCTGCCACGCGACGCTGACCTGTGCGCCCACTTTCGGCACCGCGTAGCTGCCGAGCCCTTTGACCTGCGTCAGCCACGCCGACCCGTAGCTGCACCAGGGGTCGGTCGGCGAGGTCGCCGGAAACGGCGTCGAGAGCGCGCGCGTGTATTCCGGCAGCGTGTCCTTGAGTCCGCACAGGTCCTGGAACGTCCGACCGGTGCTGAGCCCGCCCTGCAGCGTGAGCCCGTGCATCGCCCGGACGCTCACTGCCGCGTCCACCCCCTGCCAGGTGCGGACCACATCGCCGTAGTGGCTGGCGAGCGTGGTGAAGTTGTTGGTCAAACCGAACTTCGCCGCGCTCACGTCGTAGAGGCCGGCAATGGGGTACCCGCCGCCATTCGGCAGGCGCGGATCCACGGGGGCGACGATGCTGAATGCGGTGAAATCACTCGGCGCCACGGCCAAGTTGTCCGTCACCAGCGTGTTGCCGAACGAACGCCGGATGTAGGTGACATCCACGGATACGCGGTCGAGCACCTGCTGCTGGACACCGGCCAGGACTTCCCAGTTGTACATGC
>JBEQUD010000476.1:0-4166 GCA_040349235.1 Acidobacteriota bacterium | reverse complement strand
CGGTGAAGCGCGCGTTCTTCTCGACGTATCCGTTCGCGAAGAACGGCTGCGACGTGCGCCAGTCGCGGAGCGTCGCGTCGAGCGACAGCAGCGCCGGGGCGTAGGTCGTCGGATCGAACAGGACGCCCTTGACGGCGTAGCCGAGCCGCGAGGGACGAGACACCTCCTGAGCCGCCGCCGGGTTCGCCAACGTGACCGCAAAGGCCGCCAGCGCGCCGGCGGTCAGTGCCCAAATACGTCCGCGCCTTGTCTGCCTCGAGCCCATCGCTTGATACCTTGAGCAAGACGCGCACCGACAAAGGGGTCGCCGTGGAATCCTGCATGGTGATCCTGCTAGTAACATCCATGATTGCAAGGAGTTCAGTGCGGCCGAGAAGGACCTGCATTGCTTGCGGCCGAGGGATGAAAGTCGCCCGTGGCGCCGACATCAGTCAGCGACATGCGCGCGTCTGCACGAGGCTCGGATGCCTGTGGTAGCCTCGGCCGACGCGGTAGGACAGAACAGGACGAGGAGACACAGATGGCACTTGCCGACCAGACCTGCATCCCGTGCCGTGGCGGCACACCGCCTCTGCCCCCCGAGGAAACCGAGCGCCTGGCGCGCCAGGTTGACGGTTGGGCGGTGGTCGAGAACCATCACCTCGAAAAGGAGCGGCGGTTCCCCGACTTCAAGACCGCCCTGGCGTTTGTGGACGCGGTCGGCGCCCTTGCCGAAGCGCAGGGCCACCATCCGGACATCTACCTGGCGTGGGGCAAGGTGCGCGTGACGATCTGGACGCACAAGATCGACGGGCTGACGGAGAGCGATTTTGTGCTCGCGGCGAAGATCGACCGGATCTAGGCCGAACTAGGTTACGGGCTCGGGCTCTTCTTCGTCAGCATGCCCGGCCTGGAACGGCAGGCCTTCCGTGAATTCCGCCGCCTGCAGCATCCGCGGCACGCGGTCGATGGGTTCGAGTACCCGGATATCCTCGCCACCCGCCGCCTGGTATTCCTTCAGCTTCCGGGCTTTGACGAGCACGTTGCCTTCGAGCGACCCCACCGCCTGGTTGTAAGCCTCGAGGCTCGACTTGAGGCGCGAGCCGAGCGTGTCGAAATGCCCCGCCAGCCTGCGGACGGCCTCGTGCAGGTTGCGCCCGAGCTCGCTGATCTTCCGGGCGTTTTCCTCCATCGCCTCCTGTTGCCAGCCGTAGGCGACCGCGCGCAGGAGCGCGATGAGCGTCGTCGGGCTCGCCGGGATGACGCGGCGCTCGAGGCCGACACCGAACTCGATGAGCGACGGATCCTGCTCGAGCGCGGCGCTGAAGAACATCTCGCCCGGCAGGAACATCACGACGAAATCCGGGCTGGGTTGCACGTGGTCCGCATACCCCTTGGCCGACAGCTGGACGAGATGCGCCCGCACCTGGCGCGCATGGTCGGCCAGGAGCAGCTGACGCGCACCGTCGTCCGGGGCCTCGAGCGCCTTCAGATAGGCGTCGAGCGGCACCTTGGCGTCGATGACGACGTGCTTGCCGCCCGGCAGCGTCACGATGACGTCGGGACGCAGCCGGCGGTCAGTGTCGTCCGCCGCCGCCACCGTCTGCTGCTCTTCGAAATCGCAGCGATCGAGCATGCCGGCCAGCTCGACGACGCGCTTCAGCTGCAGTTCGCCCCATCGCCCGCGCACACCGGGCCGCTTGAGTGCGTCCACGAGGCGCGCCGTCTGACCGCGCAGATCCTGCCCGGCGGCATCGAGCGCGCGCAGACGCTCGCCGAGTTCCGCCCCGCTCTCGGCCCGGCGCCGCTCGGCCTCCTTGATCTCGCGATCGACCTGGTCGAGCGTCTTTGCCATCGGCGCCAGCAACGCCTCGATGGCCTGCCGGCGAGCGTCGATATCCGCCGTGGCCTCGGCGCGTGAGCGCTGGAGCCGCGTCTCCGCGAGGTCGAGGAACTGCTCGTTGTTGGCCCTGAGCGCCGCCGCGCTGAGTGCGCCGAACGTGTCGCGCAACTGCGCGTCGGCTTGTTGGTAGGCCTGCAGTCGCTCGGCATGCACGGCCCGTTCGCGTTCGAGATCGGCGGCCACGCGGTTGTACCCAGGCCGGCTCGCCAGCCACCCGACGAGAACCCCAACGGCAAGCCCCAACAGAACCCCGAGCAGCAGCGTCACATCCGGCACCACGTCATGAAAGTATCGCACTTGACGAGCTACCGAGCTGCGACGAACGGCATCCAGGATTCCGGGAGCTGCAGTTCCGCGGCGTGGATCGCCGCCGCGACTTCGCGCGCCCGCCGCGCGGGCTCCGTGTGCGAGGGCGCTGCGTTCGAGGGCGCTGCGCTCGAGGGCGCTGTGTTCGAGGGCTCTGTGTTTGAAGCCCCTGGCTGGGCACCCGCCGCAAGCGCGCGCTGAAGCGTGCGCCGCGCCGCCAACTGCGCCTGGCGTCGCGTGTCGGCAAACTGGCCAGTCCCCTGGCGCATCGCGGTGCGGGCGACGGCTCGCTCGGCCTTCAGCATGGCGAGCCGCGGGCGATTGACGGGCTCGAACGGCAGCGCGTCTTGAAACCGCTCGACCGAGGCTGTGTTCAGCTCGCCCGCAGCTTTGAGCGCGCGGTCGCGCGCCAGGTCGGTGAGGTAGCACCGGAAGCAGAGTGTCCCCGGTCGAAACGGACGGGCACCGGCCGCAGCCGCACGGTTCAGGCCCTCGCGACATGGGGCGCAGAGCACCTTCGGGCGCCGTCCCTCCAACTCGCCCCCGGGAAACGTGACCCACTCCCCTGCCGCCGATTGGACATGCGTCTTGTTCATGTCGCCATTGTGGCGCGGGGGTGTGACAGGACAGGTCACGGGTGGAAGCGCCGCGCGCGACAGCACCTGGCGGGGTTTGACCGGGGCCGGCCCAGAGGTTCTAGACCGAAATGGGCTGGGCGACGTAGCCGCGGGAGGCGAGAAATCGCACGAAGTCCGCGTAGGCGAGGACGACGGTGGCCGTGTTGACGTTGGGATGGAACGAAATCAGCTTCGCCACCGCCAGATCGCGGTCCACGAATACCCGGACCGCACGGTCGCGGTCGTTGAGGAGGCCGAACGGCGAGACGGACCCGGGCGTAACACCGAGGTGGGCCAGCAGGCGCTCGGGTGACGCAAAGCTGAGTTTGCCGTCCCCGATCTGCTCCGCCACCGCCCGCAAGTCCGCCCGTTTCTGGTAGGGGAGAATCACCAGGTAGTGGCGGGTGCCCTTCTGGTTCCGCATGAAGAGGTTCTTGCAGTGCGCCGCCTCGATGCCAGCCCAATATTCGGCCCCGGCCTCCGCCGTCGCAATGGGCGGGTGCTCGTGGCGCGTGTAGGCAATGCCCAGGGTCGCGAGGCACGCGTAGACTGGTTCTTCGCACGCGGACATGGTGGACGGCCCGTGTCCCGGCGTCACGGGAAACGACCGAGCGCGATGAGCAGCGAGAGGCGCGCCCGGCGCAGTGTGTCCTCGGCGGTGGCGGCTGCGGTGTCGGCGTCCCGGGCACTCCGGTCCGCGTCGATCACTTCGATGTTCGTCGCGGCACCCGCCCGAAAACTCACGTTGAGGATGTCCACGACCTGCTGGGCCTGCTCCGCCGCGGATCGAATGACCATCAGGCCGCGCTCGCCGCTGGCGACGGCTTCGCGCGCGGCACGCACCTCGGATGTCGCCTGCGACAGCGCGAGGGCGACACGCGCCCGCGCCGCGTCCACGGCGGCCTGCCGTTCGACCTTCAGGCTCGTGCGCTGGCCGCTGTCGAAGATCGGAACGCTTCCCTGCAGCAAGAACCGCCAGCTATTGGACGGGACGAAGAACTGCGCGGGATAGGTGGTCTGCGGGAGAAAGACCGCATCGAGCGACGGCCAGCGGTCCCGCGGGCTGTCGCGCAGCACGCGTTCGGCGGCCTGCTGCTGGCCGGCCAGCAGCGTCAGGTCCGTCCGACGGGCCACGAGGGCTGGCGCCACGGTCCGCACGTCTGCCCCCACGGCTCGGTCCGCCGCGGTGAGTTCGAACGACGGCTCGCCGTCCGCGTCCACCGGTCCGTCAGCAACGAGCAGAACGCCGAGCGCCTCCTGCGCCCGGTACAACGCCAGGGTCGCCCCTTCGAGCAGGCCCGCATCCGTGGACCACTGCTGCTCGGCGCGCAGCGCGTTCAGACGGCTGCCGCGCCCCTGCT
>JBEQUD010000470.1:0-5121 GCA_040349235.1 Acidobacteriota bacterium | reverse complement strand
GGACGTCGTCGGTGGCGGCCAGGATGCGGTCCAGTGGTCCGAGCAGGAGCGTGGGGTCGAGATTTCCCTGGATGCCGCGGTCGAAGCCGATGCGCGCCCACGCCTCGTCGAGCGGCGTCCGCCAGTCCGCGCCGATGACATCGCCGCCGGCCTCTCGGATTTCAGGAAAGATCGCCCCCGTCCCCACGCCGAAATGGATGGTCGGCACGCCGGTCGGGGCCAGCGTCTCGAAGATCCGTTTGGTGTGGGGCAGGATGAACTCCCGGTAGTCGCGCGCGTTCAGGGCGCCCACCCACGAATCGAATACCTGCACGACGTCCACGCCGGCTTCGACCTGTGCCACGAGATAGGTGCCGATGACGTCCGCGATGGTTTCGCAGAAGCGGTGCCACGCTTTGGGCGACCCGTACATGAGCGCCTTTGTATGGGCGAACGCGGTCGAGTGGCCACCCTCGATAGCATAAGAGGCGAGGGTGAACGGCGCGCCCGCGAAGCCAATCAGCGGCACCCGCCCGCCGAGCGCCTGCTTGATCTGGCGGATGGCCTGGAGGACGTACCCGAGCGATTCCCGAGGGTCGAAGGCACGGACGCGCGCCAGGTCCGCCTCGCTGCGGAGCGGGGTTTCGATCGCGGGGCCCTCGCCGTGGATGAAGTCGAAAGGAATACCCATCGGCTCGAGGGGGAGGAGCAGATCCGAGAACAGGATCGCGGCGTCCACCTCGATGCGCTCCACGGGTTGCAGGGTCACCTCAGTGGCCAGGTCCGGGGTCCGGCAGATCTCGAGCAGGGTATGACGCTGACGGAGGGCCCGGTATTCGGCCATGTAGCGTCCGGCCTGGCGCATGAACCACACGGGCGTGGCGTCTACGGGTTCGCGGCGGCAGGCCTTCAAGAAACGCCCGTCCAGGTTGGTCAGTGGATTCTCCAGGGAAGAAATAGCATGGGGCCGACGTCTGTGTTATACCGTCGTCTGTCATCGACGAGGCAGGCTGCCGGCCATTGTAGCCGACGACCTGGTGTTCGGGCACTAGACCGATAGGATCGATTCTGGAGCACCTTGACACATCCATGCTAAACTCACGAGTTTCATTTCGACGTTCGAACCTGTCTGGAGGCGTCCGTTGAGCCCGATTCTGGTGCGGCCTGTCCGCGAGCAGCTCGAACATGACCGCGTGATTCGCCTGCTGCAGGCCAAGAACCGCCGCCGCTTCGATGCCGGGATGAACCCGGGAGCCGAGCGCAACGTGGCCGTCGGCACTGGCCCCGCGGCCATCTACCCCGATCTCGTGCTGCACTCCCTGGAGCGCGGGCATCGGCTCGAGGCGGTCGTCGAGGTCGAGACCGGCGAGTCTGTCAATCATCTCGAAGCCCTCGCGCAGTGGGTGCCCCTCTCCAAGCTGCGGGTGCCGTTCCACCTCTACGTGCCGTCGGCCATGGTGGATGTCGCACGGCGGCTCTGCGAGGACAGCGAGGTCCGGGCCAGCGAAATCTGGAGCTTCAACGGGATTGGGGACCAGATCCGCTTCGCGCTCGTCCACCGGAACCGTGAGGCCCCGGCCCCGGCCCCACGGCAGCGTCCCACAGCGGCGAAAAGCACAGCGTCGAAAAGCGTAGCGTCGAACAGCACAGCGTCGAACACCGCAGCGTCGAGCGCCCGCAAGCCGGCGCCTGCCCGCAAGGCGGCCCCGGTCCGCGCCGCCAAGCCCGCCCGTCGGGCGCCGAAGCCCGCACCCCGCAAGGCCAAGCCCGTGAAGAAAAAGGGCGCGCGGCCGCAGAAGCGGCGGTAGCCGGACACGCAGGCCCGACACTGTGCCATTCCTGAGGTTTTCTCGAGACAAGCGCGGGTACGAGCACTACTACCTCGTTCAGCCGACGACGCGGCGGGGCAAGACCCGGCCGCGCCTCCTGTACTGGTTTCGCACGCCACCGAACGTGAAGATCGGGCGCGAGCCGTTCGACGCCGAGCTCCGCCTGGCGCTTGAACGACAGAACCCAGACGTCCGTTTCGACTGGCGTGCGATCGTCGAGACGCCGATTCCGCCGGTCGTCGATACCGAACGGTGGCGCGAACGTCGGCGGCAGGAGCGGGCCATGCGCCAGGACGCGGCGGCCGAGCTGCAGGACGAGCGCCCGGCGGACGGGGAGCCCCCGCACGCAGAGGCGGCAGCCGCCCCCGCGGAGCCGGCTCTGGCCGTGCTCTCGGGGCCCGATACAGTCGCCAGTCTCGGGGCTGCCGTCCCGGTCGAGGACAACGACCAGACCACGAACGCCGCGCCCGCGTCCAATGGTGCATCGCTCGCGCCCGAGACGGCAGAACGCCCCCGCCGCGGTCGGCGACGCCGCCGCCGCGGTCGGCGCGGCGATTCGCCTGCGCCAGGCGGGGCCCCCTCGGCCGAGGATTCTTCGGACGCGGGCGTCGAGTCGTCCGTCGAGGCCGGCCCGGTGGGGGACGAGGAGGACGGGGCGGGCTCCGAGGACTGACACCTCGAGCGCGGTCCGCCGTCGCGGCGCGGGGGTATAATTACAGGCTATGGCACTGAAACGCCGAGGGTTGTGGGCCGCCACGTGGCTGGTCGTGTTGACAGCGGGGCTCGCTGCGCAATCGGGCGCACCGCCCGCGGTGCAGCAGCCGACCTTCCGGGTTCGCGTCGATCTCGTGACGACCGATGTCATTCCGCGCGACGCCAAGGGCAATTTCGTTTCCGATCTGACGAAGGACGAATTCGAGATCTACGAGGACGGCGTCAAGCAGCAGCTCACCTCGATGACGATGAGCCACGGCGGGCGTATCACCAACGTCCTGGCGCCGCCGCCGGTGCAGTTGACATCCGAAGGGCTCGTGCTCCCGGCCAGGCGCACGGTCAACGACGTGTCGGGGCGCATCTTCGTCTTCTTCGTGGACGACCTGCACCTCCAGTTCCACAACACCGGCCGCGTGCGCGAGCTGTTCAAGAAGATCTCAAAATCCCTCGTCCACGAGGGCGACATGTTCGGCATCGTCGCCACCGGCACGTCCGCCATTTCCACGCAGATGACCTACGACAAGAAGCGGCTCGATGAGGCCATCGAGCGCATGACCGGCAGCGAGTTGAAGCCGGAGGAAATCATCAACGGGCCGAGCGGCGGCCAGGGACCCACCGAGGTCCGTTTCCGCGCGCACGTCGCGTTCTCGACCGTCAACGAACTGCTCCGGAACCTCGAGAAGATTCACGACCGCCGCAAGGCGCTCGTCTACGTCAGCGACGGCTACGATTTCAACCCGTTCCAGGACGCCCGCCTGGGCCTGATGGACCCGAGCTCGCCGTTTCTGCAGAACGACTTCCAGCGCACGCTGAACGCGGACGCCCAGGGACAGGGCGTGACATTGCCGACGGGCACGGACTCGCAGAGCGCCCAGATGAGACAGGCCGGCGAATTCAGTTTTGCGGATCTCGCGCGCGAGCTCGGCGAGGTCACGCGTCAGGCCAATCGCTCGAACGTCACGATGTATACGATCGACCCCCGCGGCCTGGTCGGGATGCCCGATGTGGATCAGCCGATCGACCCCCAGCAGTGGAACGCATATATCCGCAATTCCCAGGACAGTCTGCGGGTGCTCGCGGAGGAAACCGGGGGCATCGCGGTGGTCAACTCGAACGACTACGACAAGGCGCTGAAGCGCATCGACGCGGAAACCAGCGACTACTACATCCTCGGGTACTACTCGACGAATCCCGACCCCACGCACCGCCGGCGAAAGATCGACATCCGGGTGACCCGCAAGGGAATTACCGACGTGGCCCAGCGGAAAGAGTACGTCCTACGGCCGCAGATGCAGGCGCCGGGTACACCGCCCGTGCCCGAGGCCCTGCCCGTCATGCCCGAGTCGAAACAGCCCTAGCCGAAACCGGCCGAACTCTGACGCCCTAGGCGGTCTTGCCGGCGCGTCTGGCGGTCGCCCGCACCGGTTTCAGCACGGCCTTTTCCATGCGCGCGGCGCCGCGCGCCACCACCGCAAGCCTGGCCTGTCGCGACGCCGATTCGGCGCCGGCGTTCCGGACGTCGGTGACCCGAGCGACGGCCGTCGCCAGATAGGCTTCGTCGATGTCGGCGCCGATGAACCCGACGCCGAGCCGCGCGCAGGCGACCGCCGTGCTGCCCAGCCCGGTGAACGGATCCATGACGACTTCTGTGCGGCCGACGCCGTGCAGGCGGATGCACTGTTCTGGCAGCCGGGAGGGGAACGTCGCCGGATGCGGCCGGTCGCGGTCGCGGCGCTGGATGGTTTCGTACGGAATGAACCACGTGTTGCCCCGGCACCGGACCCCGCCCCCGGCGGACTGCCACCGCGCGATGTTCGACTGATCCTGGTAGGGCACTCCGAGCGCCAGACGGTCCAGGCTGGTGGCCCCGTTCGGCGTGAAGTGGAAGACGAACTCGTGGCAGTCGTTGATGAACCGCTCGCTGTTGATGGGTTTGTAGTGGCCGACGGCCAGATCGCGGGTGAGGCCGGCCGCGGCGCCCGCCGACTGCCGATCGATGGCGATCGACTTGATCCAGTGGCTGATGTTCTGCATCCGCAGATGGGGCCGCGCGGCCTGGGCGACATCGAGCGCGGTCCACGGGTCGCTGGGCTTGGCACCGACGTTGAGGAACAGGGACCCATCCGGACGCAGCACCCGCGACGCCGCGCCGATCCAGCGGCCGGTCCATTCCAGATACTCAGCCGGTGACAGCGTGTCCTGGTAGCGGCTGTAGCGGATGCCGAGGTTGTAGGGCGGGGATGTCACGATGACGTCCACGCTCGCCGCCGGGAGCTGCTCGAAGACGTCCAGGCAGTCCGACAGGTAGAAACGGCTGGCGCGCGGGCCTTCTCCGAGGCTGGCGTAGGGTGTCAGGAGCACGGCCATCAGGGTTCGTCTCGCTCTCGTCCGTGGTTCACGCCGGTGGGTCGTGTGGATCGTTGACGCGGTTGCACAGTCTCGCATTGTATCGGCACGAACGGCGCCGGGTACAGCCCCCCTCCCCTTGGCGGGCAAGTCCGGACCGGTTCCGGGGTTCGGCCGCACCCAAGGTGTCGGGCGGCGCCCGGGTGATTTGGATATCATCGCGCGTCATGACCGCCGCGCGCGCCGCCTGGAT
>JBEQUD010000450.1:0-4898 GCA_040349235.1 Acidobacteriota bacterium | reverse complement strand
GCAAAGCTCATGACGTTAGGTACTTAGAGGACCACGAAAGGGGCCTTCGAGTCAACCGCGGCGCTCCTCGCGGGCAAGTCCGTCATGACCGCCAACAAGCAGCTCATCGCCCATTACGGCGCCGAACTCGGCGAGCTCGCGCGCGCGCGCGGCCGTCAGCTGCGGTTCGAGGCCTCGGTGGCCGGTGGCATCCCCGTGCTCCGCGCGCTCCAGGAGGGCCTGTCCGGGGACCGCCTCGTGGAAGTCCGCGGCGTGCTGAACGGCACGTGCGCCTACATCCTGAGCCGCATGCAGACCGCCGAACTGCCCTTCGCCGAGGCGCTCGCGGAAGCGCAGAAGGCTGGCTTCGCGGAGGCCGACCCGACCGACGACGTGGACGGCGCGGACGCCGCGGCGAAGCTGGCGATTATCGCGGCCGTCGGCCTGCGGCGCCCCGTTCGCGTCGGCGACATCGCCAAACAGTCCATCCGGCCGATCGATTTCGTGGATTTCCAATACGCCAAGGAAATCGGCTGCACGATCCGCCAGATTGCCCGCGCCTCGGTGCAGGACGACGGCGGGGTCTTCGCCGTGGTCGGCCCGGCCCTGGTCCCGCTCGACTCGAGCTTCGGCCGCGTCGATGGCGGCCAGAACGTCGTGACGGTGCGGGGCATCTTCGGCGGCGAGACCTCCTTCTCGGGGTCGGGGGCGGGCGGCAACCCGACGGCGGTGGCCGTCGTGTCGGACCTGCTGTCCATCCATCGTCCGCTCAGTAACGGCAACGGCGACGCGAACGGCAAGGCCGACGCGCCCCCCGAGGCGAAGGCCGGTGGCGTAGTGGCCGCGCCGCATGCGGTGTCGAACGATTTCGTCGCGCCGCACTACATCCGCTTCACGGTGGCCGACCGGCCCGGTATCCTCGCCGATATCTTCCCGGTGTTCGCCCGCCACGGCATCAACGTCGATGCGGTCGTGCAGCTGCCGCGCTACCGCAAGGACCGTCTGCCGTTCGTGGCGACGCTCGAAGCGTGTTCGTCGGCCGTCCTCAATCGCGCGCTCGACGAGATTGCCGCGCTCGATTTCCACGTCGAGCCGCCGCTCGCCCTTCCCATTCTGCGCTGAGCGTATGACGGACCATCACTCCCACAGTCAGGTCGTGCAGGCCGAGGGCCACCTGATCGACTCGCAGCTCTTGAACACCATCTTCGACACCGTCATCAAGTGGGACGGCTCGTTCGAGGTGCTGCAGTTCACGATCGGCCGCACGAACGACGATCCGTCCTTCATCTCGATGCGCATCTCCTCGGCGACCGACGACGGCCTCAAGCGCGTGCTCGAAGAGCTCGTGCCGCTCGGCTGCCAGGTCGCGCAGGCGACCGACGCGCTCCTGCGGCGCGCGGACCGGGACGGCTGCGTGGCAGAGGATTTCTATTCCACGACCAACCTGAAGACGCTCGTGCGCCATCAGGGCCGGTGGCTCGACGTCGAGCGTCAGCGCATGGACGCCGTCATCGTCATCGAGCAGGGGCGTGCCTTCTGTCGGAAGCTGCGCGACGTGCGCGTGGGCGACGAGGTCGTGTGCGGCGTCGAAGGCGTGAAGGCCGTCCCCGAGTTCCAGGAGCGCGACCGCCTGGGCTTTGCGTTCATGACCAACGAGATCTCGTCCGAGCGGCGCGTCGAAGTGGGCGTCGCCCGCATCGCGGCGATGATGGCCGACGTGACGCGCAGCGGCGGGAAGGTCGCGTTCGTCGCCGGGCCCGTGCTGGTCCATACCGGCGGGGGCGAACACTTCTGCGATCTCGTGCGCGCGGGCTACGTCCACGTCCTGCTCTCCGGCAATGCGCTGGCGGTGCACGACGTCGAGCATTCGATGTTCGGGACGTCGCTCGGCGTGGACTTGCAGACCGGCAAGGCGATTCACGGCGGCCACCGGCACCACATGCGCGCCATCAATGCCATTTGCCGGGCGGGCGGCCTCGCACCCGCCGTGGCCCAGGGCGTCCTGACGTCGGGGATCATGTACGAGTGCATCAAGCACAACGTGGACTACGTGCTCGCCGGCAGCATCCGCGACGATGGTCCGATTCCCGACACCATCATGGACCTGCGCGACGCCCAGGATCGCTATTCGGCGGCGCTGACCGACGTGAAGCTGGTGATCGTCCTATCGACGATGCTGCACGGGATCGGGGTCGGCAACATGCTGCCTGCGTGGGTACGCATGGTGTGCGTGGACATCAACCCGGCGGTCGTCACCAAGCTGGCCGACCGCGGGTCTTCGCAGACGATCGGCCTCGTCACCGATGTCGGTCTGTTCCTGCACCGCCTCGCGCAGAACCTGCGCGACCTGCCACCGGCCGCGCACGCGCCAGCCTGATGGCCACGGTCAACGACGAACGGCGCCTGTGGGCGATCGGTGACGTCGAGTGCGTGATGCTGTCGTGCTGCGCGGGTGCGGAATTGCAGCTGCGTCGCACGACGCCCGCGGCCGCGCCGACGGGGGACACCGGCGCCACGATTGTGCTGCGCGAGCTGTACCCGATGAAATCCGACCTGTACGAGCGCGCGCGGCAGCTCGAAGCCGAGCACCGCGGCCCCGCGTCGGCCGTCGCGCCGTAGGCGGCGGGCCCCGCGCCTTCGACGTCTCGCCTCAGCCGATGGCGTCGAGCGCCGCCTTCAGCGTGCCCACTGTGCGCTCGATGTGGCGCAGCTTGTCGAGACCGAAGAGTCCGATGCGGAACGTTCTGAAGTCCGGCGGCTCGCCGCATTCGAGCGGCACGCCCGCCGCCACCTGCAGCCCCTCGGCGACGAACTTCTTGCCGTTCTGGATATCGGGGTCGGTCGTGTAGCTGACGACAACGGACGGCGCCTCGAAGCCTGGCGCGGCGACGCTAGGCAGGCCCTTGGCGGCCAACAACTGGCGCACGCGGGCGCCCAGGTCCTGCTGCGCGGTCCGCAGCGCGGCCAGGCCGTCGGTTTCGGCCTCGCGCATCACGTCACGGAGCGTCGCGAGCGCATCGGTGGGCATGGTGGCGTGGTAGGCCGCGCCGCCGTTCTCGTAGGCGGCCATGATGTCGAGCCACTTCTTCAGATTGCAGGCGAAGCTGCTGCTCGTGGTCGCCTCGATGCGTGCACGCGCGCGCCCGCCGAGCACCACCAGCGCGCAGCAGGGCGAACCACTCCAGCCTTTTTGCGGCGCGCTGATCAGCACATCGACGTGGCAGGCCGCGATGTCCACCCACATGGCGCCCGAGGCCACCGAGTCGAGGACGAAGAGTCCGCCGACCGCGCGCACCGCCTCGCCGACCGCGCGGACGTAGCCGTCCGGCAGCATCATCCCCGAGGCCGTTTCGACGTGCGGTGCGAACACGACGCCGGGCTTCTGCTCGTGGATGGCCGCCAGCACGTCGGCCAGCGGCGCCGGTACCCATGGTGCCTGCGCGGCGTCTGACACGCGCCGCGCCTTCAATACCGTGGTGTCGGCGGCGAAGCCGCCCATCTCGAGAATCTGCGTCCAGCGGAAGCTGAACCAACCATTGCGGATGATGAGGCACCGCTGGCCGCCGGCGAATTGCCGGGCGACCGCCTCCATGCCGAAGGTGCCGCTGCCCGGCACGATGATGGCCGTGGGCGCGTTGTAGGCACGCTTGAGCGTCGCCGAGATATCGCGCATCACCCCCTGGAATTTCTTCGACATGTGGTTGAGCGCGCGGTCGGTGTAGACCACGGAATATTCCAGCAGGCCGTCGGGATCGACGTGGGGCAACAAACCGGGCATCTCTTCTTATCCTCCGCGCGTGTGCATCTCGAGGTGGGGGTCGGTCCGCAGGCCCCGGATGTCTTCGAGCGGGATGATCGCGCGCTGATCGCCGAGCGCCAGCCGCTCTTCCGCGCCGCGGTCGATCCGCCCTTGCCAGCCGGCGTCCACCAGTGCCGCCAGTTCTTCGGTCGTTGCGCCGCCGCGCAGGGCCGCGCGCAGGTCGATGCCGCGCCGCGCGTAGAGGCAGAGGTACCACATGCCGTCCGCGGTCAGGCGGCTGCGGTCGCAGCTGTGGCAGAAGGGTTCCGTCGTGGACGAGATGATGCCGAAGACGGTGCCGTCGGGCAGCGCGAAGCGATCCGCCGGCGCGGAGGACGCCTCGACGAGTGGCTCGATCGCCCCGTAACGGCGCGAGAGCACGTCGAGCATCGCGTGGCGGGGCATGACCCGCTCGGGCGACCAGCGCGTGGCCCCGCCGACGTCCATGTACTCGATGAAGCGGACCTCGGCCTGCACCGTCCGGCCGTACTCGATGAGGTCGCTCAGTTCGTCGTCGTTGACGCCGCGCATGATGACGCTGTCGATCTTGAAGCGCCCGAAGGTGTCGGCCGCTGCGCGCATGCCCGCGAGCACGTCGTCCAGGCGGTCCATCCGGGTGAGCCGCGCGAAGCGATCCGCGCGGAGCGTGTCGAGGCTGACGGTGATGCGGCCGAGCCCGGCGCCCCGCAGGGCGTCCGCGTGGTCGGGCAGCAGCAGCCCGTTGGTGGTGAGTGCCAGGTCGCGCAGCCCGGGTTTGGCGGCCAGCAGCCGCACGAGCGCGGCGATGTCCCGACGCATCAGCGGTTCGCCGCCGGTCAGCCGAATCTTGTCCACGCCGAGCGACAGGAAGACATCGGCCAGCCGGCCGATCTCTTCGAAGTGGAGGACGTCCTCGCGCGGCAGCCAGACGTAGTCGTCCTCGGGCATGCAGTATTCGCAGCGCAGGTTGCAGCGGTCGGTGACCGACAGCCGCAGGTTGCTCAGCGGACGCGCGAGACGATCCAGGAGGGGCTGGCGGGGCACGGTAACCATCCATTGTAACGTGCGGCCACAGCGGCGCGTGATCCCCCTTTCTCGTGTTACCTATTTGGAAAATAAAAGACCTAAATAAGTACATAGT
>JBEQUD010000434.1:0-4530 GCA_040349235.1 Acidobacteriota bacterium | reverse complement strand
TCGGCGCCGGTCCCGCCCCATTGCTCGGCGGCCGCCAGCGCGGCGTCCGGGCCGTCCGTCGCCCGAAGGGCGTCCATCAACGCCAGCACGTCTTCCGACCGGCGCGTGGCGGCCACGACGGGCGCCAGGAGCGCCGTTGCCTCGGCCGTCCGCCCGAGCAGGAGCGAGACGCGGCCGCGGATGCCGTCCCGGAGGGACCGGTCCTCGCCGGCGGCGACATCGAAATCGGTCAGGCGCCATGCGCTGTCCGGCTCGCCGACGGCCAGCGCCATCTCCGCGCACGCAATCCGCCGCGGGATCTCAGTGGCGAGCAAGCAGGGCTTGCGGGCGAGGCGCCAGGCGTCGTCAGGCCGCCCGAGGGCGCGGTAGGCGTCCACAAGGGCCGAAGACGCCGCGGCTGATGCAGGCGCCGCGTCGAGCACGGCCTCCAGGATGGGCACGGCCGCGGCCGGCCTCGACGTCCAGAGCAGCAGCTGGCCGTAGAGGCCCCGTTGTTCGAGCGTCGCGCGACCGCTCGCGACGACCTCCGTCAAGAGATCCACCGCGTCCTGATGCCGGCTCGCGGCGACCGCGCGGGCAACCGCACGCGCCTGCCAATCCGCCTGCTTTGGGCATCCGGGCGCACGGCGGCGCACGGTATCGATGAGCAGCGAGGGGTCGAGCAGGCGGTCGGCCACATCGAGCAGGTCCGTCGAACATGACGGTGGCTTCAGTGCGGCCAGTTCGATGGTCACCGCGGCTTGTTCTCCCAGGTCGGCCAGCAGGCGCGCGCGCTGCCAACGGTCGATGGATGTCGCCGCGCCAGTCGCCTCGAGGTCTTCGAGCGCGCGTGCGGCCCTGGTGCGCGCGCCGACCTGCTCGGCGAGCGCGGCTTCGCGCCGCAGCCATTGCGGCCGCTCGGCGCCGGCCAGGAGCGGTCCGATGGCCGTCAGCGCACGAGCGGGCAGGCCGGCGGCGGCGAGCCGCTCGACGAGCAGCCCGCGCACGACGTCGTTGTCTGGATGGGCCGCGAGGTACTCGCCGAGCGCCACCGCGGCCGCGGTGGGCGTCGCGGCGCCGACGAGTGCTCGGAAGCGGCTCGCCGTCCACTCGGGCCGGCTCTGCCACAGCGCCTCACTCACGTCCGCCCACGCCCGGTCGGCGTCCGCGATCGCGCCGGAGGCTTCGAGCGCCAGCGCGAGCTGCGCGCGATCGGCGGGCGTCGCACCCTTGGCCTTTGCCGCGCGCGCGAAGGCCGCGGCGGCGTCGGCTGGCGCGCCGACCCGCAGGGCATGTTCGCCGGCGCGTCGGTTCCAGAGGGCGGCGTCCGGTGCCAGGCGAATGCCGTCGTCGCAGAGTCGAAGGACCTCGACCTCGTCCTGCGCGTCGATGGCCAGCTGGATGAGCCGGTCGCGGACCGGCGCAAGGCCGGGCTCGTGCTCGATGACGCGGCGTCCAAGCGCCGGCGCGGTGCGATCCCCGGCCGCCGATGCCGCCCAGAAGAACTCGACGAGCGTCGGTCCGCTCAGGGGCTCGAGCCGGTCCGCGTCGCGAAAGGCCGCGACGGCCGCCGCCATGTTGCCGCCCTCGCGCTCGGTCCGCGCCAGGCCGATGAGCGCGTCCACTTTGACGGAACTGGCGTGGACCGGGCCGGCCAGCGCGCCGACGAGCAGGACGGCGACGGCGACGCGCCTCACCGTCACTTCGCCTCCTCGGGGTGCGCGATGACCTCGCGGTAGTGGACGCGCGCCTCGTTCAGGCGTCCGGACTGCCGCAGTGCGTCCGCCAGCCGCAGTCGAAGGTGCGGGTCGCGGGGATCGGTCTGTACCAGGCGATACAACGTGGCGATGGCCGCCGACTGGTCGCGGCGCGCGGTTGCGACGAGGACGAGATGTTCGAGCGTCGTCCGGGTCGCACGTGGGCGCGCCAGCGCCGTGTCGAAGTAGCGCGCGACGGTCGGCGCGGGGGCGGCCGCCACGACCGCAGCCGGACTGGCGAGGAAGATGAGGTCGCGATAGCGCCACTCGAACGCGGCGAATTCGACGACGGCCGCGAGCGCCGCCGCGGCCAGCAGGCGCGGGTAGGTCAGCGTCATGCCGCCACCTCGAGGTCCACGGCCTCCCGCAGGTCCGCGGCGGAAAGGAGCAGCCCCGTCGTCCACGTCTGCAGCGACGGCGTGCTGCAGGGTACGCGTTCGGTGCGGATGACGGTGGCCTGACGGTCCCAGGTCCCGTGTGCGCCGAAGACCGTGACGTGGACGCTCGCGCCCGCTGGCAGTTCGACCGGCATGACGAGGCCGAGGCCGGTGTGGCTGATGTCCACGGACGTGACCAGCCACTCGCGCCGCGCGTGCTCGAGACGCACAGGGACGCTGGCGGTCACGCGGTTGGGCCGCGCCGCGAAGCGGCGGGTCGCGGTCTTGACGAGATAGCGCAGGAGCCGGACGGAGAGCGCGGGCCGAGAGAGGTGCCGAAACAGGCGCGGGACGATCATGTTGAACACCGCGTCGTTGATGAAATCCACGTCCGCGATTGGGAGATCGACGAACCGCACGCCGTGCTCGACCCACGAGCCCGCGTCGGCCCGGACGCTGAGGATCTCCGCACGGCACCGCAGTTGGCGGTTGCCGATGTGCAGCACGAGCGAGCCTTGTGTCTGTTTCGCCAGGCGGGTCTTCCAGAGCAGGGCGCAGCCGCTATCGGAGATGTTCCGCGTGATGCCGACCTCGGCCGCCGGACATCCATCCCACTTGACCTCGACGGGCAACGACGCGTCGAACCGGCACGAGAGCCGCTGCTGCGGCGGGCGCAGGGCCAGGCGGACGGCCCCGCCGGCGAGCGCGACGTTGTACAGCGTCCAGAACATCGTGGCGCCGCTGCCGAACCAGTCGTCGGAGACGGCATAGGTGAGCGACAGCACGCCCCACTCGAGCGCGAGGCCCGAGAACACGATGAGGGCGATGTGCGGCAGCGCCTCGGCGACGGAGGGCCGTCCGCTGCCGCGCTTGTCCGTGACGACGAACTTCGCGGGCATCCGTCCGAACAGCATGCGGTTCGTCGCCCGGATCAGGGTGAACGCCGTCACCATGTTGAAGAACTCGTCCATGAACAACCGGCCCGTCCCGCGGCTGAGGATGCGGTACGACAAGACGAGGCTCACCAGGAAGAACGCGTAGATGGTCAGGAACGTGGGGCCGAAGTTCACGATCGGAAACGCGTGCGTGAAGAGAATCCACGGCGGCGACAGGTAGAACAGCATCTTGGGGATGCCGATCGTCCAGTGGTACATGGACGCGATGTAGCAGATCCGCTGGCCGAGGGTCAGCCCAGGACAGGTGAGCGGGTTGATCGACTTGATGATCTTCAGGTTGCCTTCCGCCCACCGCAGGCGCTGCGCCTGGAATGTCTTGAAATCCATCGGCGCCAGCCCGGTGACGAGCATTTCGTTCAGGTAGACGGACTTCCACCCGGCGCTGTGGAGCTCGAGGCACGTGTGCATGTCCTCGGTGATGCTCCCCACGACGAGGCCGCCATACGGCTCGAGCGCCGTGCGGCGGAGGACCGCGCCCGTTCCGCAGAAGAACGCGGCGTTCCAGTGGTCTTTGCCTGGGCAGACGAGCTCGAAGAAGACATCCTGCTCGCTGTAGATGCGGCGGGTGGAATGATCGATCTTGTGCTGCAGCGAGTCGAGGTTGTGGTACTGCTGCGGCACCTGCACCAGGGCGACTTTCGGATCGCGGAAGAAGCCGATGGTCCGCTCGAGGAAGTCCGCGCGCGGCACGTGGTCCGCGTCGAACGTCGCGACGAGCGTCCCGCTCGTCTGCAGGAACGCGTTGTTGAAATTGCCCGCTTTGGCGTGCTCGTTGGTGCTGCGCGTGAGGTACTCGCAGCCCAGTTCCTCCGCGAGCGCGCGGACGTGGGGCCGCCGCCCGTCGTCGAGGATGAACGTGCGGTGGGGATGCCGCATCGCCAACGCCCCCCTGATGGTCTGCCGCAGCAGGTCCGCGTCCTCGTTGTAGGTCGTGATGAAGACGTCCACCGTGACGTCGGGGTCCGGCGCGGGCACCGTGCGGCCGCGGCGGTTCCAGATCTGGAAGAAGAAGAAGAACAGCGAGAAGAAGCCGTGGATTTCGGCCGCGAGCAGCAGCCCCGAGAAGATCGGCG
Source organism: Acidobacteriota bacterium (assembly GCA_040349235.1). Taxonomy (GTDB): domain Bacteria; phylum Acidobacteriota; class Vicinamibacteria; order Vicinamibacterales; family CAVVIG01; genus JBEQUD01. The sequence continues at coordinate 388 of JBEQUD010000434.1, read as the reverse complement.
TGGCCGGGTTCATCGTGCAGCACGTGCGGTAGCCGAGATACAGCGCGTAGGCCGCCAGCCCGACGAGGACGACCGAGTGGTTGAAGAGCCGGCGCCGGGGCGAATCGAGGTAGTACAGCGTCGAGTCCGCGTCAAACGGCGCGTCGCCGCCAGGTTTCAGTTGGTGCGTGGGGGATGTGGTGTGCACGGCGTCCGTTGAAGACACGAGCGCCACGAGAGGCTGCCGTGTCTCCTTCTGTGTATCGGCCCGGCCTGGCGAAAGTTCAGCGGGCCGCGCGCACGGGGGATGTCAGTCGCTGGGCACGCGGTCGGCGCCGATGCGATCGAGGGGCTGCTCGCTGGCAGCGGTGCCGTTTTCCCGCCGGAGAAACGCCACCAGATCGAGGGC
>JBEQUD010000419.1:0-7297 GCA_040349235.1 Acidobacteriota bacterium | reverse complement strand
GACGGATCGGCCCGGTGGCCGCGCGGCCACGCTGGGCGCCGCGGTCGCGAAGGCGGTGGCCGAACAGCACGGCGGCACGGCGTCGTTCGTCAAGAGCCAGGCACGCGGTGGCTCGGTGAAGCTGACGCTCGGACGATCGTCGGTTTCGACCGGCCACTGAATCGTCCCCTCGCACGTGGCGGACGGCGGTGAGGCAAACCCGGCCGCGCCGCCGAACGACCGGACACCGACATGTCATGCTGACGACGCGCGCACAGCCGCAATCTCAGAATGGGCGGTCTCGCGGGGCGGTACAGCCCCAGAACATCGCGAGGCTCGCTGCGCTGTCGGTGCTCGTCGTTCTCATGACGGCAGCGCTGTGCTGGAACACCCTCCTCGCGGACGCCATGGCCGGCCGGCTGCACATGAACGACTTCGGAAAGTTCTACTACTCTGCGCGGGCGTTCCTCGATGGGCAAGACATGTACGCCCCCAGCCCTGCGACCGACCTGCGCTTTGAAAAGGCACCCGGGCTGCAGCTCCTGAACATGAACCCACCCCATTTCCATCTGGTGCTGCTGCCGCTGGCGCGCCTCGCGCCCGAGTCGGCCCTGACCATCTGGATGGCGGCCAACCTGATGGCCCTGGTCTTGTCGCTGCAGCTCATCGCGCGCGAGCTGCGAATTGTCTGGACCCCCGAGCGGCTGCTGTTGGTCGGGCTCGGCGCATCGATCTTCTCGGGCACGCAGGCGTTTTTTGGAACGGGCCAGCTGTCGCTCCTGCTGCTCCTGGCCGTCACCGTTGCATGGATACAGGCGCGGCGCGGTCAGTGGGTGACCACCGCGATCTGGCTCGGGGCGGCAATGAGCGTCAAGCCGTTCCTGGCGATCTTTCTCCCCTATTGGCTGGGCACACGCCGCTTCCGCGCGCTGGGCGCCGCGCTCCTCGCGGCGGCCGCGTGCTTCGGCATCGGCCTCGTGGTGTTTGGCGTCCGAGCGTACGCGGGGTGGTACGCCGCCCTTCGACAATCTGGGGATTGGGCGTGGGCGGCCATGAACGCGTCCACGTTTGGGCTGTTTCGCCGCGTGTTCAGTGACACCCCGTACTACGCCCCAGCCGTGCTCGCGCCCGGTCTCCTCTGGGCGTGGATCGTTCCGGCTGGATTGATTGGTGTCCTGTCGTTGTGGCTCGCCGTCACGGACACCACGAGGGAGGCAACCGACCGCGCATTCTGCCTGCTGCTCGTCGCCGCGCACCTCGTCTCCCCGCTCGGTTGGGTGTACTACATGTGGCTCCCAGCAGGGCCTGCGACGGCGCTCATCGTCCGCGAAATGTCCGGGCACGAACGCGGGTTGGCGGCCAAGGGCCTCGCCGCCGTCACGATCGCCGGCTGCTGCTGGCCGATTACCTGGGGGTACCTGTTCCAACCGCATGCGTGGGCGACCGTGTGGGTAGGCTCGATGTATTTCTGGTCGGCTCTCGCCGGATGGGGCTGGCTGTTGCTGGACGGCGCCCACGTCCGTTACCGAATGGGCGCCAAGCACGCCTGCTAGAATGGCCCGGTGCCCGCGCTCGACCGGACGGCGCTCGTCTTACGCCTTCGCCAGCGCCTGAGGGCCGCGGCCAACCCCGACGGTGGTTGGCCGTATTACGCGGGCAAGGCCAGCCGCATCGAGCCCACCGCCTGGGTCCTTCTGGCTCTCACCGAGTCGTCTGATGCGGGCCCGGCCGCCCGCGGGCAATTCATTGCGCCGCCGCTGCGCCTGCTCGAGACGCGCCAGCGTGGGGACGGGCTGCTGCTCGACAATCCGCAGGCGCCGCCCAACTTCACGGCAAACGGCGTGGCGGCATGCGTGCTCGCCCATCTCTCGGACGACGCCCAAGCCGCCTCCGTGCTCGCTCGTCTTGTCGGGGGCCTCGTGGCGGCCAAGGGCGTCGCCATCAGAACACCCTTGCTCGATGCGATCGCCGCGATGAAGCGCCTCGGCGCGCCGCGCACCGCACCCGGCCAGGACAACACGCTCCAGGCGTGGCCGTGGATTCCTGACACGTTCAGCTGGGCCGAGCCGACATCCTGGTGTCTGCTCGCGCTGAAGAAGGCGCGCGGCCTGCGCACCCAGGCGGCCGAGGCGCGCGTCGGCGAGGCCGAGGCGCTGCTGGCGAATCGTGCGTGTGCGAGCGGCGGCTGGAACTACGGCAACGCCAGCGCGTTCGCACAGGACCTGCGTCCGTACGTGCCGACGACCGCCGTCGCGTTGATCGCACTCCAGGATCGCGCGGCACAGCCTGCGGTGGTCCGCTCGCTCGCCTTTCTCGATCGCTCGAAGCTTGCGGAGCCGTCGGGTTTCGCCCTGGGATTGGCGGCCATGGCGCTGTCGATCTACGACCGGGACGTGACGGATGTCGAGGACCGGCTGGCCGCCGATGTCGAGCGGGCGGAGCGCATCGGCAATCTACAGACACTCGCGGTGGCGCTGTACGCGCTATCGAGCAGCCGGCATCAGTGGAAGGCGATGCGTGTCTGACGGGCACCGGCCCTCACGCCGCGATTTCCTCAGGGCGATCCCCCTTGCGGCCGCTGCGTCCTCGTGCGGTCCGCCCGCGCCGTATCGGCGCGAGGATTTCGTGGTGCCGGCGCAATCGCCCATGGCGATTCTGCCGGCGACCAGCTACGACGCCGACCTCACCGACGTCATCACGCGCGGGCTCGCCCTGCTCGGCGTGTCAGTGACAGGGCGACGCGTCTTCCTCAAGCCGAACATGGTGGAGTACGAGTCGCACTCTGCCATCAACACGCACCCGCACGTCGTGGCGGCGGCAGCGGCGGCGTTCGCCAGGGCGGGCGCACGCGAGATCGTGATTGGGGAAGGGCCCGGGCATCGGCGGGACATCGAGTATCTGCTCGCCGGCACGGGCCTCGACGACGTGCTGCGCGAGGACGGACTGCGCTTCGTGGACCTGAACCATGACGACGTCCGCCTGGTGCCGCTCAAGAGCCGTTTCATGGGGCTCGACGCGCTCTGGCTGCCGGTGGCGCTGCTGCAATCGGACTTCATCGTGTCGATGCCGAAGCTGAAGACGCATCATCTCGCGGGCCTGACGGCGAGCATGAAGAACCTGTTCGGTGTCGTGCCCGGCGCCGTGTACGGCTGGCCGAAGAATCTCCTGCACTTCAAGGGCATCGAGCATTCGATCGTGGATCTGACGGCGACGATCCGGCCCCAGCTGGCGATCGTGGACGGGATCGTCGCGATGGAGGGCGACGGCCCGATCATGGGGCGGCCCAGGCCGATGGGGTTCGTTGCCATGGGCAGCGACCTCCCCGCGGTGGACGCCACCTGCGCGCGAATCATCGGGCTCGATCCTGCCAAGGTCCCGTATCTGTCGATCGCCTCCCGGTTTCTGGGCAACGTTGACGACGCGCACGTGGAACAGCGGGGCGAACACCCCGCGCGCTATCGCACCCAGTTCGACGTGATCGAGGCGATACAGAAAATGCGCGCTTGAGATACAACGCGCGCCAGGGTTCTGACGGCTGTGGTAAGAGTACGGTAACTGTGGAGGCATCGCACGCGAAGGTTCACGAGCAGACCGTGCAGAAACAGACCGTTCAGAAACAGATCGTTCAGGAACAGATCGTTCAGGAACAGATCGTTCAGGAACGAGGTGCCGCGCTCGTCGAGCTGGCGATTGCGCTGCCCTTGCTGATGCTGATCCTCGTAGGCACCGTCGATTTCGCCCGCGTGTTCTACATGTCGATCGAACTGACCAATGCCGCGCGCGCGGGGGCCCAGTTCGGCGCGGCCAGCCTCGCGAACAGCGGGCGCCCGGCCGACATGCAGGCCGCGGCCGCCGGCGCGGCGCCGGACATCGGGCACATCGACGTCACCGCGGCGCGGACGTGCTGGTGCGCCACCAACGCCGCCGCCTTCACGGCGGTGGCGTGCAATGCCCCCTGTGGGGTCGGCGAGCACCTGGTGGCCAGCGCAACGGTGACCGCGAGCCGCACCTTCACGACCATCGCGTCGCTGCCGGGCATCCCGAATACGATCGTGCTCACGCGGACCGCCACCATGCGGGTGCGGTGAGCCGAGCATGCCCGCGATGCAGATGCGCAGCCCCCGGCCCGCCGGCCAGACAAAGACTTATCGTGCGGACCGGGGCGCAGTGTTCAGCACACAGCGCGGCGAAACCCTCGTCGAGTTCGCGGTCGCGGCCGTCCTGTTCCTGATGTGCCTGTTCGGCACCATCGAATTCGGGCTCGGCGTCTGGCAGTACAACATGGTGTCGAACCTGGCGCAGGAGGGCGCGCGCCTGGCCGCAGTCTGCGGGCCGACCAAGACACTGACCAATGCCGCCTGCGACGTGTCGAGCTACGTGCAGGGTCGCGCGCTCGGGATGGACGTGACGGTGACATTCCCCTTGGGGAATCCCTCGGCGATCGCGCCCGGCAGCCTCGTGGCCGTCAAGGTCACGCACGACTTCGGCCCGCACCTCGCGCTGCTTCCCACGGGAACGATTCGCCTGCAGAGCACGTCGCACATGGTCGTCGCCCGATGACCATGGCCTGACGGCATGGCCGCCACTTCGCCTCGACGGCGCCGCGCGGACCTGACGCCCGCCCAGCACGCCCAGATTCGCCGGCAGCTCGTGCTCCTCCCGGTCTACATCTGGCTGATGTACGGCTGGAGCAGCTTCTTCGTCCGGCTGCCTGGCATCCCGGGTGCCGACGCACACGTCTTCCGCGACTTCGCGCACTTCTACGTCCAGGGCGTCATCGCCAACGAACGGAATGCGCATGCGCTGTACGACATCGACGAGCAGGCGGCCGTGCTGCGTCGGGTCGTGCCGGGCTCGCCGGATTCCCGGTTTCCGCCGGTCCACGGCCCGCAGGTCTCGCTCTTCTTCAGCCCCCTGGCGCGGCTGCCCTACGTCGCGGCCATGGGCGTGTGGCTCGGTCTCACCCTGCTCGTGTATGGGTGGTGCGGCTACCGAACGTGGAAGGCCTGCCCGCGTCTGCGCGACCAACCCTGGACCGTGTTCTGGCTGCTCGTCGCGGCGCCCGCGCTCCGGTTCGACCTCGGGTTCGCGCAGACCGCCGCGATCGGTCTGGCATGCGTCACATACGGGTTTCTGGCCTTGCGTGCCGGGCGGCCGTTCCTCGCCGGCCTCGCCGTCGGCGCGCTGGCCTACAAGCCGCAGCTGGGTCTGGCTGCGGCATTCGTCCTCCTGGTCGCGCGGGAGTGGCGCATCGTCGCCGGCGCGGCGACCGCCGTCGTCGGGCAGTTCGCGGCCGGCTGTCTGTATTGGGGCCCGGGCATCCTTCGCCAATACATCGGAGCGCTCCGGCGGCTGCCCGATGTCCTGCCGACGATGGAACCGCTGAAGTTCGACATGCACTCGTGGCGCTCGTTCTTCGAGCTGCTGGGCTTGCCGCCGGCCGTCGCGCTCCCCGCCTACGCCGTGGCCGCGGCGGCCACGCTGGCCGTGGCCCTGCGAGCCTGGCAGACGCGGGGCCCCCTCGGCCCGCGCTACGCGGTGCTGCTCGTCGCGACCGTCCTGGTGAACCCGCACATGTGGGTCTACGACTTCATCATGCTGACCCCGGCGTTTCTGCTGCTCTGGGATTTGGCCCTCGGGCAAGGCGAACGGAAGGTCGGCGACGTGTTCCCGCGACTCGTCCCGGCCGCGCTTCGAAGGCAACCGCTCGTGGCGGCCCTCATCGGGCTCCTCTACTTCTGCTACTTCTCGCCGCTGCTCGGCGCACTTGCCGAAATCGACCACGTGCAGGCGTCGGTGCTCGCGTTGTTCATCCTCGGGATGGGGACGACCGAGGTTCTGCGCAGCGCGCCGGACGCCGTTCTCGAGACGCAAGCAACAGGGTTGTAGGACTTATCCAGGCAATTCAGGCGGGGCTAAGGTGTCCGCGCCGAATGCCGATAAGCCGCTTACGGGGTTGGTACCGGAGCGGCGTTGTCCGGGCCGGCGAAAACTAATGTCAAGCGTCCCTCGTGCCGATTGAGCACAGGAGGGGACTCAAGGAGACAACATGAAGAAATTCTGGACGGCATTCGTGCACGGGACCGAAGGTCAGGACTTGATCGAGTACGCACTGCTCGCGGCCACGATCGCGCTCGGCGTCGTTGGCGGGATGACGGCGCTCAAGACCGGCATCAACAACGAGTTCAGCACCATCTCGTCGTCGCTCGCTTCGTAGGCGATTCCATCCATGGGAGCCAGGGCTTGGCCTCGGCCGGCCCTGGGCGACTCCCGTCGTCCGGTTCGAGACCTCGGTTTTTCCAAGACTAACGCGGATTGGACTCCATGCTACGCGGGTTGGAAGCAGCGCAGGCCGCCGTCCTCGTGCTCGGCGCCATCGCCTGCTGGTGCGACCTGCGGACGCGCCACATTCCAAACATCGTGACGTTCGGTGGGGCGGCAGCGGGCCTCGTGTATGCGGCCGCGGCCCACGGCCCGTCGGGGTTGCTCGTCAGTGCGGGCGGCTGGTTGACGGGCGTTGCTGTATTTCTGCCTTTCTTTCTGCTCGGGGGCATGGGGGCGGGTGACATCAAGCTGGTCGCCTGCTTCGGCGCATGGCTCGGACCGATGGCGGCCCTTATGGTAGCGCTCTACGCCGCCCTCGCCGGCGGCGTCATGGCTGTCCTGCTCGCCCTGGCGACCGGTTATCTCGGCGAGGCCTGGTTGAACGTCGCCGGCCTGCTGGCGCATTTCCGGACGGTGGGCCTGAAGCCGCTGCCGGCATTGACCCTGGAACGCGCCCAGGGACCGCGCCTGCCGTACGCCCTGCCGATTGCCATCGGTGCAGTCGCGGCCATCTGGTTCCGATAACGTTTTCGTCTGACGCGCCTTCCGGATAGTCGGAGCGCTCGGAGGCAGCCCTCATGGATCGCAACACTCGGACGCTCGTCGTCGTCCTCGTCGCCGTCACGACGGCGGCTCTCGCGACGTACGGCGTGTATACCGCCGTCCTCCGCATGCCCGTCCGTCAGGTCGAGGTGGCACACTCGTTCGTGGTGGTGGCGGCCCGGCCCCTCCAGACAGGAGCGATGGTGACCGCTGGCGACCTCAAGGTGGTCGCGTGGCCGTCCCGCGCCCCCCTTGCCGGCGCGTTCTCGAAGCCGGAGGCGGTCGTCAACCGCGGCGTCATCGCGCCCGTCCTCGAGAACGAACCCGTCACCGAGACCAAGCTCGCGCCGATCGAAGCGGGTGCGGGCCTGCCGCCAAGCATCCCGGCCGGGATGCGGGCCATCTCCGTGCGCGTCAACGAAGTCGTCGGGGTGGCCGGCTTCGTCGTGCC
>JBEQUD010000416.1:0-13766 GCA_040349235.1 Acidobacteriota bacterium | reverse complement strand
TCATCCTCAAGCACGAACGGACGCGCCGCGACAAGGAAGACGACCGGACGCGCCACATGCTGGCCCTCGGCGCGCAGACGGGGCCCGTGTTCCTGACGTATCGCGCGGACGCCGACGTCGACTATCTCGTCGAGCGCGCCACGGCACGTCCGCCGTTGTTCGACTTCGAGGCGCCTGACGGTGTGCGGCACACCCTATGGCGCACGGACAGCGACGAACGCGACGAGCTGGTACGTGCGTTCGGTCGGGTGCCCGTGCTGTATATCGCCGACGGGCATCATCGCGCGGCGAGCGCGGCGCGCACGCGCGCGGAAATGCGCGGGCGCTCGGTGGCGGGCACCCCGCTCGGGGACGGCGCCGACCAGTCCACCTTCCTGGCGGTGGCCTTTCCGCACGACCAGGTCCAGGTGTTGCCCTATAACCGGATCGTGAAGGATCTCGCGGGGCTGACGCCCGTCGATTTCCTCGCGGCCGTTCGCGATCGCTTCGAGATCGAGGCGGGGACCGCGGCGCCCGTGCAGGTGGGCGACGTGTCGATGTACCTGCAGGGCGCCTGGTACACGCTGCGTCCACGCGTGCGGCCGGACGAATCGGACCGGGTCGAATCGCTCGATGTCAGCGTGCTGCAGGATCAGCTGCTGGCGCCGGTCCTGAACATCCTGGACGTGCGGACGGACAAGCGCATCGACTTCGTCGGTGGTGCCCGCGGGACGCGCGAGCTCGAACAGGCCGTGGACAGCGGCCGCGCCGCCGTCGCCTTCTCGATGTTCCCGGTCAGCGTGGACGACCTGATGGCGGTGTCCGACGCCGGCGCCATCATGCCGCCCAAGAGTACGTGGTTCGAGCCCAAGCTCCGGGACGGCCTGCTCGTCCATCTCATCTGACCGCGGCGGCCCGGACGTTGGTTCGCCTGCCCGGCCATCGTTGGTGCTACATTCACGAGGATTCATGACGACCGTTCATCGCATTTTCAATTTCTCCGCGGGGCCGGCGGTGCTGCCGCTGCCCGTGCTCGAGCAAATCCAGCGCGATCTCGTCGCCCTGCCCGGCGTAGGCATGTCGATTCTCGAGATCAGCCATCGCTCCAAGGCCTTCGAGGCCATCCTCGCAGAGACCGAGGCTGACATCCGCACGCTCGCGGGCATCCCGTCGAATTACCGAGTGCTGTTCCTGCAGGGCGGGGCCAGCTTGCAGTTCTCCATGGTGCCGATGAACTTCCTGCCTGCGGGCGCCACGGCCGACTACATCGACGGTGGGTCGTGGGCCGACAAGGCCGTGAAGGAAGCGAAGAAGGTTGGTACGGTCAACGTTGCGGCCACGACCAAAGGGGACAACTACAGCCGCATCCCGACGCAGTCCGAACTGACGCTGACCCCGGGCGCGGCCTACGTGCACATGACGTCGAACAACACCATCGAGGGCACCGAATACAAGACGCTGCCCGACGTGGGGGCCGTGCCGCTCGTCAGCGACACGTCGTCAGAGATGTTCAGCCGCCCCATCGACGTGGCGCGCCACGCGCTCATCTATGCCGGCGCGCAGAAGAACATGGGGCCGGCGGGGGCGACGGTGGTCATCATCCGCGACGATCTGGTCGCGCAGTCGGCCGCCCGCAAGGCCACCTTGCCGACGATGTTGAACTACGCGGTGCACGCCGAGAATACCTCGCTGTACAACACACCGCCGGCCTTCGTCATCTACGCCGTCGGCCTCGTCATGAAGTGGCTTCTCGCACAGGGCGGTCTCGCGGCCATCGCGACGGTCAACGAGCGCAAGGCGGGGAAGCTCTACGCGGAAATCGACCGGACAGGTTTCTATCGCGGGACCGCGAAGCCAAGCGACCGCTCCCTGATGAACATCACCTTCCGGCTGCCGTCCGAAGACCTCGAGAAGGCGTTCGTCAAGGAATCCACCGCGGCGGGGTTCGACGGGCTCAAGGGGCATCGGGCGGTGGGTGGGATGCGCGCGTCGCTGTACAACGCCTTCCCTGAGGCCGGCGTGGACGCGCTCGTCAGCTTCATGCAGGAATTCGAGCGGCGGCAGGGTTAGCCGGGGGCGCGCCCCAGGGGGTGGAAGAGTGCTCGCTTCGCTCATGCGCAGTCTTGCGGTCGCCGTCGTGCTCATTCAGGTGGCGGTCTTCGGTACCACCATCTACCTGCACCGCACGGCGACCCACCGGGCGCTGGTGCTGCATCCCGCTGTTGCCTGGCTGTTCCGTTTCTCCCTGTGGGTGACCACGGGCCTCTCGACCAAGGAGTGGGTCGCGGTACACCGGAAGCACCATGCCTTCACCGACCAGGAAGGCGATCCGCACAGCCCGCTCCTGATGGGGTTCTGGTCCGTCCAGCTCGGCAACGTCTTCCACTACTTGAAGGAAGCCAAGAACCCGGCCGTCGTCGAGCGTTATGCCCGTGACATCAAGGACGACTGGTGGGAGCGCGTCGTGTTCCAGCGTGGCGGCCTCGGTCCCCTGCTCGGCACGATTGCGCTCTGCCGTCTGATGGGCATCGGCTGGGGGCTGCTCGCCGCGGGCATTCACGCGACGATGTACGTATTCGTGTTGTCGTCGTCGATCAACGGCCTCTGCCATGCCGTCGGCTATCGCAACTTCGACAACACCGCCACCAATCTGCGATGGCTTGCGCTCCTCACGGGCGGGGAAGGGCTGCACAACAACCACCACGGCTACCCGCGCAGCCCCAAATTCAGCGTCCGGCCGAGCGAGATCGATCCCGCGTGGCCCGTCATCAAGCTGCTGATTGCGCTGAAGCTGGCCACGCCGGGCAAGACAATCGGGGAAGTGGCCGCCGCGTGATTTAGACCGGGGTCAGGACTGGGCCGGGTCCGGGCGTCGCCGCCGCCGCCGGCGCCGCCGCCGTTTGCCCGGGAACGGCAGCGCCTCCGCGGCCACCGCCTCGCCCTCCGGGGGCTCTTCGGAGAGCAGCGTTTCCCAATGCTCGACGACCTGCGGTGCGTCGGCGTGGATTTCGAACCACGTCAACGTGTCCCGGAACATGCTGCGCTGGGTGAGCGCCAGCTGGGCCCGCGGGCTGGCCGAGACGTCGTGCAGGCGCCGCTGCAGCCCGAGAATCTGTCGCAGGCGCTCGACGTCCCGCCGCGCCAGCGGCAACTCGCCCAGCTTGGGGGTCAGCTGCAGCCCGCCTCCCGGCGGGGTGTCCACCTCGGTCTGGCCGTCGGCTGCCGCCGCGTCGTGCGCGGCCGTGCGCCGCCGGGGGCGTTCCCGCGGACGATCCGACCCGAGCGCGATGCCGAGCGGCACCAGGAGGCTGCCGAGCAGAATCGGGTTGGTAAAGGTGTCGGGTGTCGCCAGGAACTGCCGCCGGTAGGCGTCCACGTTGGCCAGCGCGCGCCAGAGGGGATCCTTCGCGCCGCGGTGCAGTTCTGCCGAGATTGGTTCGAGCAGGCCGAGCGACGCCATCATCCGGAACGTCTTCTCCGCGGATCCGGTTCGCAGGATCTTGTAGTACTCCTCCAGCAGCCGGGGGGCGGAACTGCGGGCGATCTCGCGACGATGTTTCTTGATCGCCTCGAGCAGCGGCGGGTCGATCGCAAAATCGAGCCGCGACGCCAGTGCCACGGCCCGCAGCATCCGCACAGGGTCTTCGCGCAGACGGACTTCCGGATCCCCGATCGATCGGACCACCCTCGCGCGCAGATCGTCGAGGCCGCCCACGTAATCGATGATGGAGAAGGTGGCGATGTCGTAGGCCAGCGCGTTGATGGTGAAGTCGCGGCGAAAGGCGTCCTCCTCGGGGGTGCCGAAGGTGTTGTCGCGGTGGATCAAGTGCTCGGCGGTGGCCGCCGTCGGCCCTCCGCCCTCGGCCCCGTCCGCGTGAATCGGCGCGGGCACGCCGTCCTGGACAATCTCCTCGCCCGGTTCCACTTGGCGCCGGAACGTCGCCACCTCGACGACCTTGGTCCCGAAGCGTACGTGTGCCAGACGAAAGCGGCGTCCGATGATCCAGCAGTTGCGAAAGAGCTTCTTGACCTGATACGGGTGCGCCGACGTGCCGATGTCGAAATCCTTCGGCTGGCGGCCGAGGAGCAGGTCGCGCACGCTGCCCCCGACCAGATAGGCGACGTGGTCCGCCTCACGAAGGCGGTAGAGCACCTTCAACGCGTCCGCATCGATATCGCGGCGCGACATCGGGTGCTCGGCGCGGGGAACGATCCTGGGCTCGACCATCGGACGGCATTGTACCAAATGCGCAAACGACGGCCGTTAAGCCGTTTGAAATCAGCTGGATAGTCAGCTTTTGGCCGTGTTACCATCGGGCGTGCGCTCGCTTGGCTGGACCGCGCTATCCCTGCTCGTCTCGACGGGCGTGGCTGTTGCGGCCGACACACCGGGGCCGCTGGCGGAGGCCCGCCGGCTCTACAACCAGGGACATCTCGAAGCAGCCGTCATCGCGGCCGACCAGGCCCGAACGGCGCCCGGCGCCGCCGACGGCGCCGATCTGATCGCGGCGCGCGCCTATCTCGAGCGCTTTCGCGACAGCGCGTCGGCGGACGACCTGGCCGCCGCCCGGGTGCGCCTGGCTCGGCTCGATCCGCAGCGGATCGGTGCGCGCGAGCGCACGGAATTCGCGATCGGCCTCGGCGAAGCGCTGTACTTCGACGCAGCCTACGGCGCCGCGGCGGACATCTTCGAGTCACTCCTCGACGGCGGCCCGATTTCGCCGCTCGATACCCGGGACCGCGTGCTGGACTGGTGGGCGAGCGCCGTTGACCGGGACGCGTGGCCGCGGCCAGACATCGACCGGCAGATGGCATACCAGAGGATGCGCAGCGTCATGCGCAACGAGCTGGCGCTCAACCCCGCGAGCGCGACGGCGCCGTACTGGCTGGCGGCGGCCGCCCGCTCGCAAGGCGATCTTCTGGCCGCCTGGAGCGCCGTCGAAGCGGGCTGGGTGCGTGCGCCGCTTGCAGCCGACCATGGGTCGGCGCTTCGGACCGACCTCGACCGCCTGATGCTGCGCGCGGTCATTCCCGAGCGCGCACGCGTCATCGGACAGCCTGCCGAGAGCCTGCAGATCGAGTGGGAGAAGTTCAAGCTGCGGTGGACGAAGGACTAGGCTCAGTCCCAGTCCCAGGCCCAGGCCAGACGCTCGTGGCGGTCAGCCGCGCCAGGCCGCCAGCTCCGCCGCCGTGTCGTTGAAGTGCCGGTAGCCGGCAATCTGCCCGCGGTCGTTGAACGTCCAGAGATGGACGGCGTCGTTTCCCCAGCCCATTCCGGTCTTGATCACGGTTCCTTCAATCCGCAGGTGCACGGCGACGTGATGGCCCGCGGCGACAATGGCCTTGACCTCGAACACCGGGAGATCGAGGTTCTCGCCGACCGCCTTGAAAAACCCGGGCACGTTGGCCTTGCCTGCGAAGTTGCCGTTCCACGGGCACTCCTTCGATGCCACGCCGTCGTTGCGCCAGTCCACGTCGTCGGCGACCAGCGCCACGATGGCGGCGACGTCCCTTCGCTTGAATGCCGCGTACACGTCCTTGACCGTCTGCTCGTTGCTCATTGTCCATCCCTCCTGCTGGCTGATGCATTGGCCAGCTCGGGGGAATATACGGCGCGGCTAACTGCGCGGATTGGGGTGCACCTGCATCAGTGTTTTGCGTCCTTCCAGTTGTCGCCGATGCCAACGTCCACCGTCAGCGGCACCTTGAGCTCGGCGGCCGACTCCATGCACTCGCCGACGAGGGCGGCGAGTGCCTCGGCCTGTGCCTTCGGGACCTCGAACAGCAGCTCGTCGTGGACCGTCAGAATCATCCGCGCGTCGCGCCAGTCGGCGAGCGCGGCATGGACCTGCAGCATGGCGCGCTTCATGATGTCGGCGGCTGTGCCCTGAATGGGCATGTTGACGGCCTCGCGCTCGGCCGCCGACCGGCGCTGGAAGTCGCGGCTCGTCAGCTCGGGCACGAGGCGGCGCCGTCCGAAGAGCGTCTTCACCACGCCCGTGGCCCGCGCCTCCTCGAGCGTCCGGTCGATGAACGCGCGGATGCGCGGGAAGCCGGCGAAGTAGGCGTCGATGAACTCCTGCGCGGCCTGCGGCGTGACGCCGATGTCCCGCGACAGCGTGAACGCCGTCTTGCCGTAGAGCAGCGCGTAGTTGATCATCTTCGCCGTGCTGCGCAGCCGGTGTCGGTCCACGTCGCTCGAGGGGCCGAAGATCTTCAGCGCCGTCTGGTCGTGGATGTCGTCGCCGCGCCGGAACGCCTCGATGAGCGTCTCGTCGTCGGCCAGGTGCGCGAGGACGCGCAGCTCGATCTGTGAGTAGTCCGCCGAGATGAGGACATGCCCGGGCTCGGCCACGAAGGCGCGCCGGATCTCGCGGCCCAGCTCCGTGCGGATGGGGATGTTCTGCAGGTTCGGGTCGCTGCTGCTCAGCCGCCCGGTCGCGGCCACGGCCTGATTGAACGACGTGTGGACGCGGCCCGTTTCCGGGTTCACGAGCTGCGGCAGGGCATCGATATACGTGCCCTTCAGCTTCATCAGCCCGCGCCATTCGAGGATGATCCGCGGCAGCTCGTGGCTGAGCGCCAGCTCTTCGAGCACCTCCACGGCCGTGGAGGGGGCTTTCGACGTGCCCGTCCGCTTGAGGACCGGCAACTGGAGCGTCCCGAAGAGCACGTCGGCCAGCTGCTTGGGCGAGTTGATGTTGAACTCGCCGCCCGCGAGCGCGAAGATGTCGCGGGAGCGCTGCGCCAGCTCCTGGTCCACGCGCACGGCTTGGGCGGCCAGGGCCGCGACGTCGATGCGAACCCCCGCGCGCTCGACGTCCGCGAGCACCGGGACGAGGGGTAGCTCCATCGACAGATAGACGTCGTCGAGCCCCTCGCGGTGAACCAGGTCGCACAGCACGGGCGCAAGCTGCCCGACCACGTCCGCGCGTTCGCCGGCGAAGTCCACCACGGCTTCCACGGGGACGCCGGCCAATGTGACCGCCTTCGCCCCCCGTCCGCACACGTCCGTCTCGTTCAGCGCGCGATAGCTGAGGTGCTCGAGCGCAAGGTCCTCGATCTGCGGTTCGGACCGCGTCGCCGACGCATTGAGCAGGTAGCTCGCGAGCATGGTATCCATGTCGAGGCCGCGCAGCTCGACCCCGTGGCGCCCGAGCAGCATCGTCGCGAACTTCAGATCGTGTCCCGACTTGGCGATGTGGGCATCCTCGAGCACCGGACGGAGCGCCTGGAGCGCGACGTCGGCTGGGACGCAGGCAATGGGCCCCAGTCCGGTGTGGCCGATGGGGACATAGTCGGCCTCACGCGGCGCCGTCGAGAAGGCCAGGCCTACCAGGGACGCTCGCATCGGCGGGCCGCCCGCCGACAGCACGGCGAGGGCAAACCGCCCCGCCGCGCGCAGTCGTTCCGCGAGCGCCGTCACCTCGTCGGGCGTCGCGACGACCCGGTACGCCTTCGTCGTGGTGGCCGCGGTCGGCGCGAATTCCGCCACGAGCGTCCGGAACGCCAGCTGGTTGAAGATCTCGAAACACCGCTCGCGCGACGCGCCACGATAGCGGAGCGCGTCCGCATCGAACGCCACCGGCACGTCGGTGCGGATGCGCGCCAGTTCGCGGCTCTGCTCGGCCGCCTCGCGGTTGGCGACGAGCGCCTCGCGGTAGCGCTTCTGCGGGAGGTCGGCCGCGTGCGCCAGCAGGGCGTCGAGCGACCCGTGGGTCGTGATGAGATCGCGCGCGCCCTTCTCGCCGATGCCAGGCACGCCCTTGATGTTGTCGATCGTGTCGCCCATCAGCGCGAGCACGTCCACGACCTGGTCCGGGCGGACGCCGAACTTCTCCTTCACGCCGTCGGCGTCGTACCACACGCCGTCGTCGCGTGGATTGAACACCCGGACGCTGTCGTTCACGAGCTGGTAGAAATCCTTGTCGCTCGTCACGATGACCACCTCGAACCCCGCCGCGACCGCTTTGGCGGTGAGCGTGCCGATGACGTCGTCCGCCTCGTAGCGTTCGGATGTCAGGATGGGCACGCCGAGCGCTTCGCACGCGGCATGGACCATCGGGATCTGCTCGGCGAGCTCGTCCGGCATCGGCGCCCGGTTGGCCTTGTAGTCCGAGGACAGGTCGTCGCGGAACGTCGGGCCGGGCAGGTCGAACGACGCGGCGATGTACTCCGGCGTCCGCTCGTTCAGCAGCTTGCGCAGCATCGTCACGAAGATATAGACCGCGTTGGTCGGTCGCCCCTGGGCGTTGCGAAGGAGCCCGCCTTCAGTGGTGCGGACCGGCGCGTGGTACGCGCGGTACATCTGGGAACTGCCGTCGATGAGATAGAGGGCCGGCTTCACAGGAATGGGAGTGGGAGGAAATTTGTACTATATCATTGGCGGTTATGCGGATCCGTGCGGTCGCGGCCGCGCTGGCGCTCGTGTTGACGGCGGCGTGCGGCGGCGGGTTTTTTCGCCAGTACGAGTACGACGAGGAGGTCTACCTCTCGGTTGACGGCCACGCGACGGTCTATGTCAGCACGTCGATTCCCGCGCTGAACGCCCTCCGCGGGACGTCGTTCGATACCAGCCCCAGCGCCCCCGTGGATCGCGACGCCATCGCGGCGCTGTTCTCCACGCCGGTCAGCCACGTGAACGGCCAGGTCAAGACGTCCCGGCGCAGTAATCGCCGGTTCGTCCACGTGAAGCTGGATGTCGATGACATCCATCGGCTCAGCGCTGCCGCGCCGTTCGCCTGGTCCACCTATGTGCTCGCGCGCGAGGGCGGCGTGTACAAGTATCGTCAGGTCGTCGGCGCCTCGGCCGGGCGCGACGTGGGCGACGTGGGATGGAACGGTCGCGAACTGGTGGCGTTCCGGCTCCATCTACCGAGCCGCATCCGGTATCACAACAACGGCCGTCCGGTGGAGCGCGGCAACATCCTCGTCTGGGAACAGCCCCTGTCCGAACGCCTGCGCGGCACGCCCCTCGCCCTCGACGCCGTCATGGACACGGAGTCGATTCTCTACACCACGCTCTGGCTGTTCGGCTGGACCTTCGTGGCCGTGGCCATCACGTTCGTCCTCGTGGTGTGGTGGATCTTCCGGCGGGCGCCCGCGCCGGCGGCGGCACCCACGCGCTGAAGCCGGCCCTGTGATCGAATCCCCCTACTGGTGGACGACGGTCGGCGGCCTCTGGTCGGACGCCGGCACGGCGCCCCCGGCGCTCGCCGGCACGAAGTGCGACGTCGCGATCGTCGGGGGCGGCTACACGGGGCTCTCGGCCGCCCGGACGCTGGCCCGTGCGGGTGCGTCCGTCCTTGTCCTCGAGCGCGAACGCGCCGGGTGGGGGGCCAGCTCGAGAAACGGCGGGCAAGTGTTGACCGGCCTCAAGGTCGAGCCGGCGGCGCTCGTCGCCCGGTACGGCGAGTCGCGCGCACGGGCGCTCTTCGAGGTGTCGCTCGAGTCCATCGCGGTGCTCGAGTCGCTCATCACGAGCGAAGCCATCGAGTGCGACTACGAAACCAGCGGGCACCTGCTGGCCGCGTGCAAGCCGTCACACTTCGCCGCGTTCCGCGACGAACAGGCCCTGCTGTCGCGCACGTTCAATCACCGGGTCGAGCTCGTGTCGAGGGACGACCAGCGCGCCGAGCTCGGCAGCGACCTGTACCACGGACTGATGATCGACGAGCGCAGCCGCGGCATCAACCCCGCACGCTATGTCGCCGGCCTCGCGGCCGCTGCCCGGCGCGCGGGGGCCACGCTCGTGGAGGGCGCGGCTGTCGGGCGCGTTGCCCCGCGCGGAGCGCGGTGGTCTGTCGCGACCTCGTGCGGGGACGTGGACGCGGGCGACGTGCTGATGGCCACCAACGGATACACCGACGACGCAGCCCCCGAACTGCGGCGGCGGCTGATTCCCATCGGGAGCTACATCATCGTGACCGCGCCGCTCGACGCGCCGCTGGCGAACGCCCTCCTGCCGCGGAGGCGGATGGCGTTCGACTCCAAACATTTCCTGTACTACTTCCGGCTCACACCCGATCGGCGTCTTCTGTTCGGGGGCCGCGCGGAGTTCAGCCGGCCGGACGCGGGCACGACGCGGCGCGCGGCCGCGATTCTCGAGCGCGGCATGGCCGAGGTGTTTCCCGACCTGCACGGCACCCGTGTGGAGTTCGCGTGGGGCGGGAACGTGGCGTTTACGCGCGACCAGATGCCGCATGCTGGCCGGTTGAAGGGCGCGTACTATGCTGCGGGCTACTGCGGCCACGGCGTTGCCATGGCCACCTATCTGGGCGCGCTCGTTGCACGACGCCTGGGCGGCGAGGCCGTCAGCCATCCCTTGCTCGACGACTCGTCGGACGGCTTTGCGGCGATCCCGTTCTATCGGGGCGACCCATGGTTTCTGCCCCTGGCCGGTGCCTACTACCGCGTGCTCGACCTGATCCAGTGATGCGGCTCACGCTCTGCGAGACAGGTGGATGCGTCTCGATAGCCGTTTGGCCTGAGGACACACGATGACACAGCCGACCACCGCCCCATCAGACCGCGCCTGGCTCCGCGCGCTCGCCATTCGCGCCATGCGCGAACGCGGGCTCGAGCCGGAATTCCCGGCAGCGGCTCTGGCAGAAGTGGACGCGGCGCACGGCGCGGCTGCCGACCCCGCGGATGTCCGAGACGAACGCGCGCGTCTCTGGTGCTCCATCGACAACGACGACTCGCGAGACCTCGATCAGCTGAGCGTGGCCGAGCCGCTGCCGGCGGGAGAAAGGCGTATCCTCGTCGCCATCGCCGACGTCGATGCCACGGTCGCGCCCGGCTCCGCCGTTGACCGTCACGCCGCGCTCAACACGACGTCTGTCTACACCCCCGCGGTCATCTTTTCGATGCTACCGGAGCGGTTCTCCACCGACCTCACCTCACTAGGCGAGGGTCAGGATCGACTGGCGGTGGTCATCGCCTTTGTCGTCGAGGCCGACGGACGCGTGACCGGCTCTGACATCTACCGCGCGCGTGTCCGCAACGCCGCCAAGCTTGCGTACAACGCTGTCGGGGCCTGGCTGGCCGGCGAGGGACCCCTGCCGCCGGCCGCGGCCGCGGTACCCGGCATGGACGTCCAGCTCAGAACGCAGGACGCGGTGGCCCAGGCGCTCGCCAGAAGACGCCACGAGCAAGGGGCGCTCGAGTTCGCCACGATTCAGACACGCCCGCGGTTCGTCGGCGACACGCTCCAGGACCTGCAACCTGATTCGCCCAATCGTGCCAAGGCACTCATCGAGAACCTGATGGTGGCCGCCAACGGCGTCACGGCTCGGTTTCTCGACGCTCGGGGCTTCCCGTCGATTCGCCGTGTCGTGAAAACGCCAAAACGGTGGGAGCGGATCGTGGCGCTGGCGGCGGCGGCGGGCACGCGGCTGCCGGCCGAGGCCGATTCGCGGGCGCTCAACGCCTTCCTCGCCACGCGCCGCGCGGCCGACCCCGAAGGATTCCCCGACCTGTCACTGGCGGTCATCAAGCTCCTCGGGGCTGGCGAGTATGCGTTCGACCCTCCGGGGGGCGAGCCCGAGGGGCATTTCGGGCTGGCGGTGAAGGACTACTCCCATTCGACCGCGCCGAACCGGCGCTACCCCGATCTGTTGACGCAGCGCCTGCTCAAGGCGGCCCTGGCGGGCCATCCCCCGCCGTATGCGAACGCCGACCTCGAGCGGCTGGCGGCCCACTGCACCGCACAGGAGGATGCGGCGGACAAAGTCGAGCGGCAGATGCGCAAGTCGGCCGCAGCGCTGCTCGTGTCGTCGAGCGTCGGGGCCGTCTTCGACGCGCTCGTGACGGGGGCGGCCCCCAAGGGCACGTTCGTGCGTGTGGTGTCCCCGCCGATCGAGGGCATGCTCGTCAGCGGGCAGCGCGGGCTCGATGTTGGCGACCATGTGCGCGTGCGCCTGCTGCGCGTGGACGTCGAACGCGGCTTCATCGACTTTGCGAGCGTGCGATGACGACCGTCCTTCTGCTGATCGCGTCGAACGTGTTCATGACCGTCGCGTGGTACGGCCACCTCAAGTACCGAAACGCGCCGCTGTTCGCGGCGATTGTTGTCAGCTGGCTCATCGCTTTTGGCGAGTACTGTCTGCAAGTGCCCGCCAACCGGCTCGGCTACGGCCGCTTCAGCGGCTACCAGCTGAAGATTCTCCAGGAAGCCATCACGTTGACCGTCTTCATCGCCTTCGCCTACCTCTATCTGGGCGAGCCGCTGCGCTGGAAATACGCGGGCGCTTTCCTGTGTCTGTGCGGCGCGGTCGCGTTCGCCTTTCTCGGCTGATCTCGTCCCTTCTCCTTAGACG
Source organism: Acidobacteriota bacterium (assembly GCA_040349235.1). GTDB lineage: Bacteria > Acidobacteriota > Vicinamibacteria > Vicinamibacterales > CAVVIG01 > JBEQUD01. The sequence continues at coordinate 1,467 of JBEQUD010000416.1, read as the reverse complement.
GTGCGGTCGCCTACCGGTGGGCGCCTCCGGGGTGCTCGCGGCGTCGAAGGCGACGAGCCGCTAGCGACCATCCGCCAGGCGTTGCCGCACGCGATCGACGTCGCGGTGGAAGACAAACAGGCGATCCGCGTTTCCTTCGGGTTCCGTGAAGTTGTACGTCTTGCCTTGGCGGACCTTGAGCTTGAGGTTCTTGTTCAAGTAGTCCACCTCGAAGCTCTCGAGGTCGGCCAGCGGCACGCTGAAGTCGTCGTTCTTGTTCGCCGCCTCGTAGGCGATCTCCTGCGGCGAGGCGCGCAGCGTGCCCGCGCACGACCCGATCGCGTGCTTGTGGACGACCTGCACGCTCGCCGCCAGCCGCACTGTCTTGAGGCTGACTGCGACCTCGCGTGGCCCGGGCGCCACGTCCAGATCCTCTGAGACCCCGTCGTAGCCGGCTGCCGACACGTTGAGATGATGTGACCCCGGGGTGATATTGCGTGCGGTGACCGGTGCGGCGCCGATGTACTTCCGGTCGATGAAGACGCTGGCCTCCGGGACGTCGGCCACGACGTGCAGCGTGCCCATGGTCGGCGCGGCTCCGCCCCGGCCGGCCGTAGGGGCTGCGGCTGCCGCAGCCCTTCTTGGCTCGGCCTTGGGCCGCGCGGGCTCGAGCGGCTTTTCGACAGGCGGGAGGGCCACCTGGGGCCTCGGGGCTGGAACCGGCGGCGACGGCGGGCTCGTGGCTGAAGCATTGGCCGATGATGCGCCTCGGGCCGTGGGCGCGACAGCCGGCGCACCCGGCCGCATGGTCAGCCACGCCCCCACCGCACCCAGCGCGGCGGTGCCCGCCACCGCGATGACGACGACGCGTGTTCGGCTCAACGACACGCCAGAGATTGTGCCATGCCGCACCGGCACGAACGACAGGGCATGCCCCTCATGCCTGGATGCCGAGCAGCTTCGCGGCGTTGCCTGACAGCACGAGGGCCTTGTCGTGGTCGGACAGGTTGGAGTTGCGGACGACCTGGAGGCTGGGCGTGGCCTCGCCGTTGGTGCCGAACAGCACCCGTTCGGGGCCCACGGCCTTGACGAGTGATTCGATGGCCGTCTCGCTGCCGTGCACGAATGGGGCGATGTCCAACAGCACGTTCTTGTGACGCCGCGCGATCTGGCGCGCATGGGTCAGATCGTCGCTGGTTTCAAGGCCGGACAATGCCACGAACGTCAGGTCCGGGAACTCTTCGAGCAGCACTTCGAGCCTCCACCACGCTTCGTATTCCTTCTCCCGGACGTGGATGAAGGGCACCAGCTTCAGGGCCTGGGCCTGCTTGAGCAGCGGCCGCATGAACGGCGTATTGAGCGCGATGCCGTTGTCCACATGATGCCACGCGACCCCGCGGAGCTTGAGGTCGTGCGCCATGCGCTCCAGTTCCTGCAGGGACGCGTCGCCGTGCTGCACCTCGACGATCCCGATGCCGACCGGCACTC
>JBEQUD010000397.1:0-8398 GCA_040349235.1 Acidobacteriota bacterium | reverse complement strand
TGTCGAGTACGAGGTCGTCAATCTCGATACGCTCGGCGAGCGGTTCGATGCCGGCACGGTCGTCACGCCCGAACTGCTGCACGAGCGCGGCCTGCTCTCGGGCGCGAAGCGGCTCGTGAAGATCCTCGCGCGCGGCGAGGTGGGCAAGGCGCTGACGGTGCGCGCGCACAAGTTCAGCGGGAAGGCGGCCGAGAAGATTGCCGCCGCCGGCGGCACGGCCGACGCGCTCGGATAGAGGCACGCCGATGGACAGCCTGAAAAACATCTTCACCGTCTCGGAGCTCCGCAACCGCGTGCTGTTCACGCTGGGGCTGCTCGGCGTGTACCGGGTCGGGAGCCGCATCCCAACGCCCGGCATCAACGCCGCGGCGCTGGCCGAGCTGGCGCGGCAGACGGCCAATACGATGTTCGGCCTCTACGACATGTTCTCGGGCGGGAACATGTCGCGGGTCACGATCTTCGCGCTGGGCATCATGCCCTACATCAGCGCGTCGATCATCCTGCAGCTGCTGACGGTGGTGTGGCCCTATCTCGAGAAGCTCTCGAAGGAAGGCGAGCTCGGCCGGCGCAAGATCACCCAGTACACGCGCTACGGCACCATTCTCCTTAGCGTCGTGCAGTCGCTCGGCATCGCGTTCTTCCTCGAGCGCCAGGCCCAGATCGCCGGCCTCCCGCTCGTCATCCATCCGGGCTGGGGCTTCCGCCTGATGACGATGCTCACGCTGACCACGGGCACCACGTTCATCATGTGGCTCGGCGAGCAGATTACCGAGCGCGGTATCGGCAACGGCATGTCGCTCATCATCTACGCGGGGATTGTCGTCAACTTCCCGCGCGCGGTGCTCTCCACGGTGGACCAGATGCGGACCGGCCAGATCGGCCTCATCCGGGTGCTGATCCTCGTCCTGGTGATGGCGCTCGTCGTCGCGGCCATCGTGTTCGTCGAGCGCGGCCACCGCCGCGTCACCGTGCAATACGCCAAGCGCGTCGTCGGGCGGCGGATGTACGGCGGCTCGAGCACGCACATCCCGCTCAAGGTGAACACGGGCGGCGTCATCCCGGTGATCTTCGCCTCCTCGATCCTGGCCTTCCCGGCGACGATTGCCTCGGCGTTCAAGGGTGCGTGGGTGGACACCTTCACCACGCAGCTCGGCTTCAACATGCCGCTCTACAACGTGCTCTACGTGGCCGGCATCATCTTCTTCACGTATTTCTACACCGCCATCATCTTCAATCCCGATGACGTGGCGGAGAACATGCGGAAGTACGGCGGCTTCGTGCCCGGGATTCGTCCGGGCAAGCGGACCGCCGAGTACATCGACACGATTCTGACGAGGATTACCCTGGCGGGCGCGATCTACCTGTGTCTCATCGCGCTCTTGCCAAACTTCCTGCTGAGCGGCTTCAAGGTGGCGCCCATTCCCTTCGTCGGCGAGTGGCTCGACGCCAACCTACCGCAGTTCATCACGCAGGGCATGAACGTCACGTTCTTTTTCGGCGGCACGTCGCTCCTGATTGTCGTCGGTGTCGCCATGGACACCGTCCAGCAGGTCGAATCGCAGCTGATTATGCGGCACTACGACGGCTTCATGAAGAAGTCGCGGGTCCGCGGACGCCGGGCGTAGGGATTGGCGCTGAATCTCATCATGCTCGGGCCTCCTGGTGCCGGCAAGGGCACGCAGGCTGAGCGGTTCGCCGCATCGCGAGGGATCCCGAAGATCTCGACGGGGGACATGCTGCGCCAGGCGGTGCAGGATGGGACCGCAATCGGGCAGCTCGCGAAGGAAACGATTGCCCGCGGCGAACTGGTCAGCGACGACGTGATGATTGGCATCGTGCACGACCGTTTGGGCCTCGCGGACGCGCGAGCCGGGTTCGTGCTCGACGGCTTTCCCCGGACGGTGGGGCAGGCGACGGCGCTCGATGTCATGATGGACGGCCGGGGGCCGCTCATCGTGATTGAGATTGTGGTGGACGAAGTCGAACTGGTCCGGCGCCTGTCGAGCCGCATGGTCTGCGATGTGTGCGGCGCCACGGCCCACGGCGTCGATCGCGCGAACGGTGTGGCAGCCGACCGGCAGTGCCGCCTCTGCGGGGGCAAGCTGGTGCAGCGCAGCGACGACGACGACGCGGTGGTCCGCGACCGGCTGGCCATCTACCGCCGGCAGACGAAGCCGCTGGTCGATTATTACCAGGTGCGGCCGACGTTTCGGTCGGTGGACGGCCTACAGCCGCCGGACCGCGTGGCGGCCGACCTGGCGGCGGCGATTGAAGCGGCCGGAAGCGGCCGGACATCCCCCGGGGGCCGGCCGTCATGATCGTGTGCCGTTCCGCCGCGGAGCTCGATCGGATGCAGGAGGCAGGTCGCCTCGTGGGCGAGGTCCTCACGGAACTGACCGCGCATGTCGCGCCGGGCGTATCGACGGCGGATCTCGACGCGCTGGCCGAGAAGCGCATCGTGGCTGCGGGGGCGACCCCGGCTTTCAAGGGATATCACGGGTATCCCGCGACGATTTGCGCGTCCATCAACGAAGAGGTGATCCACGGCATCCCCTCCCCCCGGCGCGTGCTGAACGAGGGCGACATCATCTCGATCGACGTCGGGGCCTCGCTCAACGGGTATTTCGGGGACAGCGCCGTGACGGTCCCGGTGGGGAAGGTGTCCCCGGCCGCTGCCACGCTGCTACGGGTCACAGAGGAATCGCTCTACAAGGCGATCGAGCAGATGCGGCCCGGGGCGCGGCTGTCGGATATCGGCCATGCCGTGCAGCGCCACGTCGAGGCCTCCGGGTTCTCCGTGGTGCGCGAGTTCGTCGGCCACGGGATCGGCGCGCAGATGCACGAAGAGCCCCAGGTGCCGAACTACGGCGAGCCGGGGCGCGGGCCGCGACTCGCGGAGGGCATGGTGCTCGCGATCGAGCCGATGGTGAACGCCGGCAGGGCCGCGGTCAAGGTGCTCGCGGACGGCTGGACCGCGGTGACGAAGGACGGCAGCCTCGCGGCGCACTTCGAGCACACGGTCGCCGTCACCGCCGGGTCGGCCCGGATTCTGACGGCGCGGGTGCCGGTGGCGCACGCCCTGTGATCGGCACCAAGTGCGGCACCAAGTGCGGGATCAGGTGCGGGACGAAGCGCGCGACGAAGTGCGGGACGAAGTGAACGGCACGAGCGTGGCGGTGGACATTGTGGGCACCGTGGCCGAGCAGCTGCCGAGTGCGCTGTATCGGGTGCGGCTCGAACAGGGATTGATGGTGACCGCGCACATCGCGGATCGGATGAATCGCAACTTCGTGCGGCTGCTGGTCGGCGATCGGGTCCGCGTGGAGTTGTCGCCCCTCGATAGTGGACGCGGGCGAATCGTGGAGAAACTATGAAGGTTCGAGCGTCGGTCAAGAAAATCTGCGACAAGTGCAAAATCGTCCGTCGCCGCGGCGTGGTGCGGGTGATCTGTTCGAATCAGAAGCACAAACAGCGGCAGGGCTAAGGGCAGAGGACTAAGGTTTATGGCACGAATTGCTGGCGTCGATCTGCCGCGGACCAAGCGCGTCGAGATCGGTCTCACCTACATCTACGGCATCGGGCGCGTCCGCTCGAACAAGATCCTGGCGGACGCCGGGGTCAGCCCCGACATCCGCATCAAGGACCTGTCCGAGGACGACGTGCGGAAGATCAGCCGCGTCATCGAAGAGCAGGGGGGCGTCGAGGGCGATCTCCGCAAGGAGATCTCGATGAACATCAAGCGGCTGATGGAAATCGGCTGCTATCGCGGCATGCGCCACCGGCGCGCCCTGCCCGTTCGCGGGCAGCGCACGAAGACCAACGCGCGGACACGCAAGGGGCCGCGCAAGGGTGCGATCGCCAAGAAGAAGACGGTCTAGGCATTGTTGATTGCGGATTGCGGATTGATGATTTATGGCAAAAGCTGAAGCGGCCGAAGGCGCAACGCCCGACAAGAAGGAAGGCGCTGCCGGCAAGCGAAAGAAGACGTTCAAGAAGCGTGGCGAGAAGCGGATCGTCCATCACGGCCTCGCGCACATCCACGCCTCGTTCAACAACACCACGGTGACGATCACCGACACCGAGGGCAACGTGGTGGCGTGGTCGAGCGCCGGTGGGATCGGCTTCAAGGGCTCCCGCAAGGGCACGCCGTACGCAGCCACGCAGGCAGCGCTCAATGCCGGGAACGCGGCGAAGACGGTCGGCATGCGCTCGCTCGACGTGCGGGTCAAAGGGCCCGGGTCGGGTCGCGAGTCGGCCATCCGCGCGCTGCAGACCGTCGGCCTCGAGGTGAAGTCGATCCGCGACGTCACGCCGATTCCGCACAACGGCTGCCGTCCACCGAAGCGGAGGAGAGTGTAATGGCGCGTTATACCGGACCTGTTTGCCGACTGTGCCGCCGTGAAGGCATGAAGCTGTTCCTCAAGGGGGAGCGGTGCTACACGGAGAAGTGCGCCATCGAGAAGCGCAACTTCCCGCCCGGGCAGCACGGCAAGACCCGCAAGGCCAAGCTCGCCGGCTACGGCATCCAGTTGCGCGAGAAGCAGAAGGTCAAGCGCATCTACGGCGTGCTCGAGGATCAGTTCCGCGGCTATTTCGAGACCGCCGAGCGCACCCGCGGCATCACGGGCGAGACGCTGCTGCAGCTGCTCGAGCGTCGCCTCGACAACGTCATCTACCGCCTCGGGCTGTCCACGTCGCGGCCTCAGGCCCGGCAGCTCGTGCGCCACGGGCACTTCCTGGTCAACGGCAAGAAGGTCGATATTCCGTCCTATTCGGTCAAGCCCGGGGATCTCATCACCGTGCTCGGCCGGACGCAGAAGAACCCGACCATCGAGCACGCGATCGAGGAAGTGAAGGGGCGCGGCATTCCCCAGTGGCTCACGTTCGACGCGAACACGATCACGGGGCGCATCGCCTCGATGCCGACGCGCGAGCAGATCAACCTGCCCGTGCAGGAGCAGCTCATCGTGGAGTTGTATTCGAAATAGCACTGCGGGACTCGGGTCGATGACCCGAGTCCCCTCGCACCCGCCGGCCCGCAGCTCTTGCAGACCTGCGGCGGGAGGTCGGCGGTCACTTGCAGGTCTGGAGGCCCGTCTGCGGGCCCGTAGCGAAAGGACGCACACATGCTCTGGAAAGGTTTTCAGCGACCCAAGCGCCTCGAATTCGAGCGCGAAACCCTCACCGACCGGTTTGGCCGGTTCTACGCGCAGCCGTTCGAGCGCGGCTTCGGCACGACGGTGGGCAATGCCCTCCGGCGCGTCCTGCTCTCTTCGGTCGAAGGCGCGGCCATCACGGCGGTGAAGATTGACGGGGTCCTGCACGAGTTCTCGCCGATTCCGGGCGTGGTCGAGGATGCGACCGACATCATCCTGAACCTCAAGCAGATTCCGCTGAAGCTGCACGTGGACCACACGAAGACGCTGACGCTCCGGATCGACAAGCCGGGCGAAGTCCGCGCGCGTGACATCCAGGCGGATGGGGACGTCGAGATCCTCGAGCCGGATGCGCACATCGCGACGGTGTCCGACCACGGCAAGCTCCACATGGAGATGCGGATGAAGCGGGGCCGCGGCTATGTGGCGGCCGACAAGAATTTCGACGAGGACCTCGGCATCGGCTGGATCCCGATCGACTCCGTCCATTCCCCGGTCAAGAAAGTGAACTACCTCGTCGAGGCGGCGCGCCTCGGCCAGACGACCGACTACGACAAGCTGACCGTGGACGTGTGGACGAACGGCTCCATCAACCCACGCGACGCCGTGTCGCTGTCGGCGAAACTGATTCGCGATCACCTGAACATCTTCATCAATCTCGAGGAAGGGACCGAGCAGCAGTCCGAGGCGCTCTCGGACCAGCCCCGCGTGGGTGTGGGTAACGAGAACCTCGACAAGAGCGTCGAGGAGCTCGAGCTGTCGGTGCGCTCCTACAACTGCCTCAAGAACGCGAACATCCGGACCATTCGCGAGCTGGTGCAGAAGAGCGAGGGCGAGATGCTGAAGACGAAGAACTTCGGCCGCAAGAGCCTCAACGAGATCAAGGAAATCCTGCACACGATGGGCCTCAGCCTCGGTATGAAGATCGACCAGGCCTCGGCGCACGCGCAGGATTAAGCGGCGGTCAAATACTATGAGACACCGAGTTGCACACCGCAAGCTGGGGCGCACGACCGAGCATCGCATCTCGATGCTGCGGAACCAGGCCACGGCTCTGCTGCGCCACGAGCACCTGACGACCACGGTCCCGCGCGCGAAGGAACTGCGGCCGTTCGTCGAACGGATCATCACCATCGCCAAGCGTGGCGTCACGGGCACGGGCGAGAGCCCAGCGGGCGTCATCAAGACCCTCAACGCCCGTCGCCTCGTGATGCAGGACCTGCAGGACCGCGAGGTCGTCTCGAAGCTGTTCGACACGATCGCGCCGCGATTCGCGGAACGGGCCGGCGGCTACACGCGGCTGCTCCGGCTGGGGTTCCGCAAGGGCGACAGCGCCGAGATCGCCCAGGTCGAGCTGGTCGGGAGCGAGTACGACCCGAAGGCGAAAACCGAGGCGGGCGGGGAGGATGCCCCCAAGCCGAAGCCCAAGGGCGTGACCGGGCGGCTGCGCGACGCGGCATCCCGGCTGCGGGGCAAGAAGGACGAAGGCGACGGCGGCCAGAAGAAGGCGTCAGCCAAGCCGTCGAAGGGCGTGGCGCGTAAGACGACCACGCCGCGCAAGGCCGGGGGCAGCTAGAACGCTCCCGCCCGCGACGCGCGTCCGCACGAACACAAGAAGCCCCGCCGGCCTGACAGCCGTGCGGGGCTTCTTGTTTAGGTCTCCTCGGTGGGTGCGCCGGGGCGGTCGCTCCTGGCCGGCGCTATTCGTAGCGGAGGGCCTCGATAGGGTCGAGGCGCGAGGCGCGGACTGCCGGGTACATGCCGAAGAAAAGGCCGACGGAGGCGGAGAACCCGAGCCCGATCGCGAAGGACCACCAGGGTAGCGAGATCGGAAATCCGAAAGCCCAGTGCACGCCCCAGCCGATCGCGGCGCCGAGCGCGATGCCGAGGATGCCGCCGAGCGAGGTGAGAAACGCCGCCTCCATCAGGAACTGCAGCAGGATCTCGGCGCGCCTCGCGCCAAGCGCCTTGCGCACGCCGATCTCGCGCGTGCGCTCGGTGACCGAGATGGACATGATGGCCATCACCCCGATGCCCCCCACCATGAGCGCGATCGACGAGATGACGACGAGCGCGAAGAACGTGCCCTGGCTGATGCGGTCCCAGAGCTGCAGAAACGCATCCTGCGTCACGATGTCGAAGTCGTTCGCCTGGTCGAGACGAAGGCCGTGCCGGATGCGCATCACCCGCTCGATATCGGCGATCGCGCGCGCCTGGCTCACGCCGTCGCGCGGCACGACGGAGATCTGCACGGGCAGCATGGGCTGGTTGCGAAAGAGCTGGGTCGCCTTCAGCCCGAAGACGCGCTGGTAGGTGGTGTACGGGATCGCGACGAAATCGTCCTGGCCCAGGTTGAAGCCGCCGGCGGAGGGCCGCTTGTCGAAGACGCCGACGATCTCGAACCGCTGGCCCCGGACGCGCACGAACTTGCCGACCGGGTCCACGCCGGACGGGGCGAACAGCAGCTGGTAGGGGGTGTTGCCGATCACGACGACATTCTTCCGGTATTGCACCTCGGTGCCGTTGAAGAAACGTCCCGTCAGGACGGGAATCCTGGTGCCGACGGCAAAGTTCTCGCTGCTCCCGAAGACGACGAGCGGCTTGGTCCGCTGGCCGCCGTAGAAGACGCGTTCCTGGACGGGCGGTCCGCCGGCCCCGAACTCGATGTCCACCAGCGCGAGGGTATCGGATTGCTCCTCGAGCGCGCGCGAGTCGGCGACCGTCAGCGTCGGCCGCTTCAGCAATTGCGTGATCTCGGCGCCGTTGGCGAAGCTCGTGACACCGAAGCGCTGGACGAAGATCGTGTCGGGCCCAATCGTCCGGATCATGTCGCGCAGCGACTGGTCGAAGCCTCTGATGAAGGCCGTCATGCCGATGATGGACGTGATGCCGATGACCACGCCCAGGATCGTCAGGCCAGACCGGAGCTTGTTGGAACGCACCGTATCGATGGACATCGCCAGCACTTCGCCGGCCAGACCGAGGCGGTGGGCGGCCTGGCCTCTCATTCGCGACTCAGGGCCTCGATGGGATCGAGCCGCGCGGCGCGCAGCGCCGGGTAGAGGCCGAAGACGAGGCCCACGAGCGCCGTGATGCCGATGCCGAGCACGATCGACCAGGGCTGCACCGACGCGGGAATGGGCGTGAGCCTGGAGATGGCCACGGCGATGCCCACGCCGAGAACGGTGCCGACGATGCCGCCGAGTATGGACAGCACGACGGACTCGGTGAGGACCTGCGCG
>JBEQUD010000394.1:0-4292 GCA_040349235.1 Acidobacteriota bacterium | reverse complement strand
CAGGTCAGAAAGTCGGTATCGCGTTTTCGGGCGGACTCGACACGAGCGCCGCACTGCACTGGATGCGCGCCAAGGGCGCCATCCCCTACGCGTACACCGCGAACCTCGGCCAGCCGGACGAGACCAACTACGACAGCATTCCTGAACGTGCCCTCGAGTACGGAGCCGAGAAGGCTCGCCTCATCGACTGCCGTCAGCAGCTCGTCGCCGAAGGCATCGCCGCGTTGCAGGCGGGCGCGTTCCACATCTCGACCGCCGGCGTCACCTACTTCAACACGACGCCGATTGGCCGCGCGGTCACCGGCACGATGCTCGTCATTGCGATGAAGGAAGACGACGTTCACGTGTGGGGCGATGGGAGCACGTTCAAGGGCAACGACATCGAGCGGTTCTACCGCTACGGTCTGCTCGCCAATCCCAACCTCCGCATCTACAAGCCGTGGCTCGACCAGCGATTCATCGACGAGCTCGGCGGGCGGAAGGAGATGTCCGAGTACATGCAGCGGGCGGGCTTCGCCTACCGCATGAGCACCGAGAAGGCGTATTCCACGGACTCGAACATCCTCGGCGCGACGCACGAAGCCAAGGACCTCGAGCATCTCAATACCGGCATCAAGATCGTCGAGCCGATCATGGGGGTCGCGTTCTGGCGCGAGGACGTCGCGGTGCCAGCGGAAGCCGTCACCATCCGCTTCGAGGAAGGCCAGGTGACGGCGATCAACGGCCGGACGTTCGACGACGGGGTCGAGCTGTTGCTCGAGGCCAACCGCATCGGCGGGCGCCACGGCCTCGGCATGAGCGACCAGATCGAGAACCGCATCATCGAAGCCAAGAGCCGGGGCATCTACGAGGCCCCGGGCATGGCGCTGCTGTTCATCGCCTACGAGCGCCTCGTCACGGGCATCCACAACGAGGACACCATCGAGCAGTATCGCGACAGTGGGCGGCGGCTGGGACGCCTGCTCTATCAGGGCCGGTGGTTCGATTCGCAGTCGCTGATGCTCCGCGAGACGGCACAGCGCTGGGTGGCGCGGGCCGTGACGGGCGAGGTGACGGTTGAGTTACGCCGCGGCAACGACTACTCCATCCTCGACACGACCAGCCCGAACCTGACGTACAAGACGGAGCGGCTGACCATGGAGAAAGGCGAGTCGGTGTTCTCGCCCCAGGACCGCATCGGCCAGCTGACCATGCGCACGCTCGACATCATGGACACGCGCGACAAGCTGGCGACCTACGTGAAGACGGGGCTCCTCGCTGGCGCGGGCGGCAGTGCCGTGCCGCACCTGTTGGGCCCGGGCACCCCGGACAAGAACGCCGATTAACGCTCCTTCCGTGTGACTGGAGGTCACCATGCGCCTTGCTCTGATTGGTCTGATATGCGCGGCAACAGCGGGCACCGCAACGGCGCAGCCGCCCGCCGGCGGCAGCGCCGCACCGATGATGAAAACGTTCGAGTCGTCGGCGGATGTCGCGGCCCTCATCGCCAAGGCGAAGAGCGAACTGAAGCCCGGCCAGCCGATGCTGTCTCAGCCGCTGCTGCGCGTCGCCCCGGCGGGCGCCAATCTCGAATACCGGGTCGCGCCGGCCGCGGCGTCGGTCCACGAGACGGAAATCGAACTGTTCTACGTCATCGAGGGGTCGGCCACGCTCGTCACCGGCGGCAAGCTGGCTAACGAGAAGCGCACGAATCCGTCGAACCTCTCGGGGACGGCCATCGAGGGCGGCACCGCGCAGCATGTCGCGAAGGGCGATCTCTTCATGGTGCCCGAAGGGGTGCCGCACTGGTTCAGCGCATTCGACGCGCCTCTCGCCGTGATGTCGGTCCACCTTCCCCGCCCTGCGCCAGCCGCGCGCTGACGCCTGCGACCGCCGCCGCGCAGGCACGGACGCGAGTGTGCTCGCCCCGTGTCTGCGCGCGTGCCGCGCGGGCGGTTACGGCTTCTCGACGATGTCGCCCTTCATCGGGCCCAGCGCGCCGAGCAGCTGATCCTTCTCGTGCTGCCCGACCTTGAACTTGTCGAGCGCGCCCACGAGATCCTCGACCAGGGCGTTGAAATTCGCCGTGCTGACGCCCATCCCCATGTGCGCGGTCTTCATGTCCTTGCCCTTGTATTTGCACGGGCCGCCGCTCGCCTGGCAGATCTGGTCCACGAGGTTACCCTTGAACGTCTTGAGGCGCTTGGGGTCGGACGCCGTCTGCGCGAAGAACGCGTTGATCCGGTTGTCGGCCGCGACGCGCCCCACGAACTCGTCAACAACGGCCGTGATCGCTTTCTTCTTCCCCAGGCGCTCGTAGAGGGACTTCTCCGCCATCGTCGCCTGGCCGAAGAGGCTCGCCAAGGACACCGACAGCATCAGGCCGGCAATGGCCACCATTCCCAGAATCTGTTTTCGCATCTCGCTCTCCTTATGAACGGCATGAACACGCCGCGCTATGGAGTTCTACGGAGCCGCGAGCGGTTTGGATGGGTCAGGACGGAGGAGCGGTCGGCTTCGGATCCCGCACGTAGCCCGGGATGTAATCCTCGGGGCGCACGACGAGAAGCACCGTGGCGCCGCCCTCGGTGTAGAGCTCGTCGTGATCGGTCCCGGCATCGGCGTGAATGAAATCGCCTGGGCCCAGCCGGCGGCCGAGCGAGTGGGCATCGCCGGAAATGACGTAGCACTCTTCGGCGCCGCCGTGATGATGGGCCGGAAAACGCGCGCCGGCGGCGGCTTCGATGAGAATCGTCGCGCAGTCGCGCGCGCGATCGATGGCCAGCACTTTCAGGCGAATCCCCGGCAGGGGGTACGGCTGCCAGCCTTCGTTCGCGAAACTGAACGAGAAGCCCTCGGGCACGGGCGGGAGGCCACCTGTGTGCGCCGTCTCGGCGAGACGCGCGAGCAGACGTGCCTTCACGTCGGGTCGCGGTCCCTCCCCCAGATCGACCGACTCGGCCAGCGCCAGGGCCAACCCATCGTCGAACTCGATCGTCTCGTCGAACGGATTACTCATAAGCCTAACTATCGGTCAGCCGCTGCCGGAGGACCATCATCCCGGTCCGTACGCGGGTCTTCACGGTGCCCAAGGGCAGCCCGAAGCGGGCGGCCAGTTCCGAGTGGGACAACCCCGTGAAATACGCGTGCTCGATTAGTTCCCGCTGGTCGCCCGGCAGCCCGGCCAGGGCCGCCCTGACACGGGCACACAGTTGACTACGGGCGGCGGACGACTCTGGATTTTCAGGCGTCCGGGTCTCCTCGACCGCCTCGATCGTCCGCGTCCGGACCGCGTTGGTCCGCAGCCGGTCGATGCCGCGGTTCCGCGCGATGCGCACCAGCCAGCCGGCCGGCGACCCGAGCGCCCGGTCGTAGCTGTTGACCTTCGTCCAGACGCTTAAGAAGACTTCCTGCAGCACTTCCTCGGCTTCGCTGCGGTCGCGGACGATCCGCAGGATGAGGCCGAACAGGAGACGGCTGTGCCGGTCGTAGAGCGCGGAGACGGCGCTCTCGTCGCGCGCCGCGATACGTTCGATGAGCGCGATGTCCGCCCTGGTATCCTCGGTCGCCTGACCGTCCATCACCTGCACGGGTAGAAAATTCTACCTCAGCCCAGGCGTCCTCAATGCGTCAGCCCGTAAATGATGTAATTGACGCCCAATTTGTAGGCCTGGTTCGACTCGTCGATCGGGCGCAAGCCTTCGGCCGAGAACTCCCAGAAGTTGGCCACGTCCGTGTTCAGGTTCACGACCGCCATGAGCCGTTTCGTGGGGTCGTTGTTCTCGAACACGCCGCGCAGGACTGGCCGCCCTTCGTCATAGAACTGTGGGATGACGTCCAGCGAGGCGACCTCGAAGAACGCGTGGAAGATGGGCAGCGAGGCGTCGAGATCGACGAACCGGCCCTCGGGCAGAATCCGTCGCATATTGGCCTGGAAGTTGTCCCACCCGCCCCCGCCATGGTCGTAGGGCACGACGCGGAAATCGTCGAAGATGATGAACCCGCCCTTGAGGAGATACGCGCGACACGCCGCCACTTCCTTCTCCGTCATCGTCCAGAACCCGGCCTCCGTCATGTACGCCACAGGGTACCGTCCCAGTTCCGGGTCGTCGAGCGAAACCGCGGCGCTGTCCATGAGGTTGGGGTTCAGGTAACTCAGCTCGTTCATGATCTTCATCAGGTTGCGCTCGGCTTCCGGATAGCCGTGGGCCCAGGAAGGCACGCCGCGGTAGTAGTAGTTGCCGGGGGCGCCGGCATACCGGATTCGCGCAAACGTAAAACGTCCGTCGTACTGAGGGGTGTGTTCGACCGGG
>JBEQUD010000358.1:0-4404 GCA_040349235.1 Acidobacteriota bacterium | reverse complement strand
CCAAATCGCGGCGCACGTGCTGCCGCGCCTGGTCGGGCCGCTGCTCGACGCGGGCTGGCACGTGGAAGCGGCTGGACGGAGCTACCGTCAGCCGGGCGCGGCCACGCTGAACGTCACGTCGGGCATCGACTGGTTCGAACTGCACGGCCACGTCGCGTACGACGACCAGCGCGCATCGCTGCCAGCGCTCCTCGCGGCACTCACCCGCGGGGAGAACTTCGTCGCACTCGGGGACGGCACGGTCGGGCTGCTCCCGGAGGACTGGCTGCGCCGGCATGCCACGCTGGCCGGCCTCGGCGCGCGCGACGGCGACCACCTCCGCTTCACACGGTCGCAGGTGACGCTGCTCGATGCCCTGCTCGCCGCCCAGCCCGCGGCCTCGTGGGACGAGACCTTCGCGAACGCGCGCAAGGAACTGCACCGCTTCGCGGGCATCCAGCCCGTCGATCCGCCGGCGGCATTCGTGGGCACGTTGCGCGGCTATCAGCGCGAAGGGCTCGGCTGGCTGCTGTTCCTCCAGCGCTTCGGATTCGGCGGCTGCCTCGCCGACGACATGGGGCTCGGCAAAACCGTCATGGTGCTCGCCCTCCTCGCGGCGCGCCGCGAGGCGAGGCCGAGCGAGGAGCGCGGGCCGTCGCTCGTGGTGGCACCGCGGTCACTCGTCTTCAACTGGCAGCAGGAAGCAGCGCGCTTCGCACCGGGGTTGCGCGTGCTCGACTACTCGGGCAAGGGCCGGGCGGCGCTTCGTTCGCAGCTCGACGAGTACGACCTCGTGCTCACGACGTATGGCACCCTCAGGCGCGACGCCGTCGAACTGGCGGCCGTGGCCTTCGACTACGTCGTGCTCGACGAAGCGCAGGCCATCAAGAACGCGGCGAGCGTCTCGGCCAAGACGACGCGCCTGCTCCGGGCACGGCACCGGTTGGCGCTGAGCGGCACGCCCATCGAGAATCATCTCGGCGAGCTCTGGAGCCTCTTCGAGTTCCTCAATCCCGGGCTCCTCAGCACGGCGCCGGCATTCGAGCGCGCGGGCACCGGGCGCAACCTCGACGAGACCGCCGTCGCGATGCTCGCGCGGGCGCTCCGTCCATACATTCTGCGCCGGACGAAGGACCAGGTCGCGGCAGATCTTCCCCCGAAGACCGAGCAGACGCTCTACTGCGAGCTCGAACGGCCGCAGCGGGCGCTCTACGACGAACTGCGGGCGCACTATCGGCGGACGCTGCTCGACAGCGGCGACGACCGCCCGTTCAAGGGCGGCAAGCTGCATGTGCTCGAGGCGTTGCTCCGGCTTCGCCAGGCGGCCTGCCACCCGGGGCTCATCGACAAGCGCCGATCGGGGGACGCGTCGGCCAAGCTCGACGTCCTCGTGCCGCGCATCATCGAAGCGGTCGAAGAGGGCCACAAGACGATCGTCTTCTCGCAGTTCACGAGCCTGCTCGCGATTCTCCGCGCACGCCTGGACGAGGCCGGCATCACCTACGTGTATCTGGACGGGCGCACGCGCGATCGACAGGCCAAGGTCGAGCGGTTCCAGGCCGACACGACATGCCAACTCTTTCTCATCAGCCTGAAGGCCGGCGGCCTCGGCCTCAACCTGACGGCCGCGGAATACGTGTTCCTGCTGGACCCGTGGTGGAATCCCGCCGTGGAGGCGCAGGCTATCGACCGCGCCCATCGGATCGGACAGGCGCGCCACGTGTTTGCCTACCGCCTGATCGCGCGTGATACGGTGGAAGAGCGGGTGCTGGAGCTCCAGCAGGGCAAACGGAAGCTGGCGGATGCGATCCTCACCGCCGACAACAGTCTCATCCGCAGCTTGAAACGCGAGGATCTGGAGCTGCTGCTTTCATGATGCGGTCCGAGGGCGTCGGTCAATGAGTGATATCCGATCCGCGGCGGTGCTCGGCGCCGGAACCATGGGCGCGCAAATCGCCGCGCACTTGGCGAACGCCGGCATCCCGACGTGGCTGCTCGACCTCACGCCCGAACTGGCGCGGGACGGTTTGAAACGCGCGCGCGCCCTCAAGCCCGACCCGTTCTACACCGCTGATGCCGCGGGCCTGATTCGCACGGGTGGCTTCGATGCCGATCTGCCGCGCCTGGCCGAGGTCGATCTAATCGTCGAGTCCGTTGTCGAGCGGCTCGACGTCAAGCGCGCGCTGCTCGAACGCGTCGATGGCGTCCGCGTCGGCGGGACCATCGTCTCCTCGAACACCTCGGGCATTCCGATCGCCGCGCTTGCCGAAGGCCGGAGCGCCGACTTCCGCCGCCACTGGCTCGGCACGCACTTCTTCAACCCGCCGCGCTATCTTCATCTCCTCGAGGTCATCCCCACGCCGGACACCGACCCCGCGGTCGTGGATCGCATCTCGCGGTTCGCCGACCTGCGACTCGGCAAGGGCGTGGTCGTCGCGAAGGACCAGCCGAATTTCATCGCCAACCACATCGGATTGCTCGGCCTGATGGAGGCACTGACGCTGGTCGGGTCTGGCGCCTACACGATCGAGGAAGTGGATGCCATCACCGGGCCCGCCATCGGACGGCCCAAGAGCGCGACGTTCCGGACGATGGACATCGCCGGCCTCGACGTGCTGCACCATGTGGCCGCGAACCTCGGCATGCCGATCCCGCCGATGCTCCACGCGCTCGTCGAGCGCGGATGGGTGGGCGAGAAAGCCGGCCAGGGTTTCTACCAGCGGCAAAAGGCAGACCCGAAAGGCCCGGCGGCAGGGGCAACGCCCGCCGACATCTTCGTCCTCGATCCGGCAACGCTCACGTATCGGCCCAAACAGCCCGTCCGCATTCCGGCCCTGGATGCCACGCGCGGCATCACCGACATCGCCGAACGCACCAAGACGCTGTTTCTCGACGCAGGCAAGGCTGGAATATTTCTCCGGGCAACGCTAGGCCTCACGCTCGTCGAGACCGCCCGCGTCGCACCCGACATCGCATACTCGAGCGACGACGTCGATCGCGCGATGCGGTGGGGGTTCGGCTGGGAACTGGGCCCCTTCGAAATCTGGGACGCCATCGGTGTGCGAGAGGTCGTCGCGGCGTTGCAGCCCGCCATCGACGCCGGAAAGACCAGTGCGCTGCCCCGCCTCGTCGAGGACGTTCTGCGGTCCGGACGCAACCGCTTCCGCGAAGGCAGCGTGCCCGCGGCAGGCCCGGGCCTGCAGATTCTGAAGGCCGCCAAAGACCGCGAACGCGTCGTGCGGCGCAACCCGGGCGCGAGCCTGGTCGATATCGGCGACGGCGTCCTGGCCGTCGAGTTCCACACCAAGATGAACGCGGTCGGCGCCGACACCCTGCAAATGCTCCACGCGGGCGTGGACGAGGCGACGAAGAACTTCGCGGCGCTCGTCGTCGGCAACGATGCACCGAACTTCTCGGCCGGCGCGAACCTGATGCTGCTCCTGCTCGAGGCGCAGGAAGGCAACTGGGACGACATCGACCTGATGATCCGTTCCTTTCAGGGCGCCACGTCCGCACTTCGGTACGCGGACGTCCCCGTTGTGGCCGCGCCGGCCGGGCTGGCGCTCGGCGGGGGCTGCGAGATCGCCCTGCATGCGGACCGGGTGCAGGCGGCCGCCGAAAGCTACATCGGCTTGGTCGAGGCCGGCGTCGGCTTGATTCCCGGGGCCGGTGGCACGAAGGAAATGCTCGCCCGCGCGGTCGAGAGCGCGGCGCCGCCTTACCTGGATCTGCTGCCGCGCATCCAGCCCGTCTTCGAGACGATCGGGTTCGCCAAGGTCTCCACGAGCGCGGCGGACGCCCGCAGGCTCGGGTTCCTGCGCGCGACAGACCGCGTGACGATGAACCGCGATCGCGTGATGGCCGACGCGAAGGCCCTGGCGCTCGTGCGCGTCGGCGAGGGCTATCGGCCGCCAGCCAGGCGCACCGCGATCCCGGTCGGCGGCGAGGGCCTGCTCGCCGCCCTCAATCTGGGTATCCATCTGGCCTGGCGCGGCGGACGCATCAGCGACCACGATGCCCACATCGGCCGAGCGCTCGCCCGAATCCTGTCAGGGGGCGCGCTGCCGAACGCCACCTTGGTCAGCGAACAGTACCTGCTCGACCTCGAACGCGAAGCGTTCCTCCAGTTGTGCGGCGAGCCGAAGACGCTCGAGCGCATTCAGCACACGCTCAAGACGGGCAGGACGCTGCGGAACTGACATCCACCGACCGATGCAGCTCGTTGACGAGGGCTCGGGCCCTGCACTCGTGCTCGTTCCCGGCATCCAGGGCCGGTGGGAATACCTGCGCCCGGCGATCGCGGCACTTGCACCGGGGTTTCGCGTCCTCACCTTTTCGCTGGCCGACGAGCCGTCGGCGGGCGGCGCGGGCGGCCGGACGCGCGGGTTCGCCGACTACGTCGAGCAGGTACGGACCGCGCTCGAC
>JBEQUD010000121.1:0-2724 GCA_040349235.1 Acidobacteriota bacterium | reverse complement strand
GCGCGCTCGGGGTGCCGGTGTATCTACACCGCGCCGACCTCTTCCTGTACGACCACGCGGTCGAGGCGGGCGTCATGTTCGGCCTGTCGGTCGAGCCGCAGCCACCTATTGATGTGTTCTATACAGCCGGGCAGGTGATCCCGTTTGGACGCTACGAAGCCCGACCGTACCATACACCCGGGCACTGTCCCGGTGGGGTCTGCCTCCGCGTCGGCCCGCACGGCGAGGCCGGGCAGCACCTCTTCGTGGGCGACACCCTGTTTGCGGGGGCGATCGGTCGCACGGATCTGCCGGGCGGGGATTACCCGACGCTCATCCAGTCGATCCGTGACGTGCTGTTTGCGTTCGGGGACGAGGCGATCGTCCATCCCGGGCATGGGCCCGACACGACGATAGGCCGCGAGCGCCGGACCAACCCCTTCCTCCAGGCGCCGTAACCCCAGTGCCCGCCGGTCGAGAACGCGGGCCGGCGCCGGTCAGGCGCGGGCGACCGTGAACTCGACGCGTCCGACGCGCAGACGGTCGCCGATGGCGAGCGTCGCGCGCGCGACGCGCTCGTCGTTGACGAACGTCCCGTTGGTGCTCGCGAGATCGACGACCTCGACCGCGTCGCTCCCTGCGGTCACTCGGCAGTGCAGGCGGGAGACAAGCGCGCGATCGACCATGAAGTCCGCCCTCGGGGCGCGCCCGATGGTCTTGATCGCGCCAGAGCTGAGCCGGAATGTCAGCGCGTCCTCTGCGGACTCGCCGGTCTGAAGGATCCACATGTTCACTGCGTGAGGGTCGATTTGAGCCATGCCACGATGGGGGACGACACGTCGGCACTCACCCGCTTGTCCTTGAGCGTCCCGTACTCGTCGAATTCGCCAGTCGTCGCCGGGACGAGCAGATGGTTGATGCCGGGCACGACCAGTGCCTGGGTTGGCGGACGATTCTTGCGTGCGTCGGCCAGCGCTTTCAGCCGGTCCGCGTTCGAGGGGGCCACTTGCGTGTCGAGCGCACCCTGGACGACGAACACGGGCTGGCGAATGCCGGGCATCACCTTCGCGGGGTCGAAGGCCAGGAGGCTCTGGAACCACGGCGTGTCAGCCTGGCGTCGATAGGCCGCGACGGGCTCCCAGCCCTTCCCTGTGAGCACGGCTTGCTGGATCTGCTTCTGCAGTTCCAACGTGCTGCGCTTCTCGGCCTCGGACTTGTTCGAGCGGTCGAGCCCGTGGCCGACCTGGGCCAGATTGAGCTCGGCGCCCGTCACGCCGATGGTCGCCACCAGCACCAGGGCGGCGACGCGTTTGTCCTTGGCGGCCGCCAGCATCGCCACGAGCCCGCCCTCGCTGTGCCCAAGCACCGCGATGTGGTTCGCGTCCACGTCCTTGCGCTCGGCCAGAAATTTCACCGCTGCCCGCGCGTCATCGGCGTAGTCGGCGAGGGTGGCCGATTCCGGGCGGCCGCCGCTCTGGCCGACGCCACGCTTGTCGTAGCGCAGCACGATGAAGCCCGCGTCGGCGAGCGCATCGGCCAGCTGGCCGAAAATTGGGATGCCGAAGGCGAGCTCGTCGCGGTCGGTCGGGCCGCTGCCCCCCACCATGACGACGCCCGGAAGCTTGGCGCCGGGTGCCACCGTGGGCCTCGAGAGCGTCCCGACGAGCGTGAACCCGTTCGCTGCAATCCGCGCCTGTTCGTCGTTGGGCCTCGAGATCGGCACCTGGCGCGCGGCGGCGGAGGCCAAATCCTCTCGGACGACTTCGAGCCCCTGTGCCGGGACGCTGAGTCGGACCAGCCGGCCTTGCGCGTCCGCGGAGATGTCCATCTCGACCGAGGGGGCCCCGGCCGCATCGGGTGTGACCGTAATGTGGGTGCGCTTGACGTCGAGCAGCCGCGTCCCGATCTGGGTTCGATCCATGGCCGACTCGCCGACGCGGATCACCAGCGCGACTTGCGCCGCGGGCGCGAGCGCTTGCGCCAGGCCCTGGATGACGGAGCCCGGCTGTGCCGTCTGCAGGCGTGCCGCGACGGCCTCGTAGGGGGCGAACTGCAAGTTCGGCATCAGGACGTCCGGCGTCGCGGGGGCCGAGAGCGTCTGCGACTGGCCTGCGACTACGATTTCGCTGCGCGCGGTCCCCGCCGAGATCGTCGTGTGCAGGGATTGCGCCTGCCCGTGGACGACCGCGTCCAGGCTCAGGTCGAGTGGCTTCCACATCTCGTCGTAGTGGATGACCAGCCGGTGTGTGACGACGTCGATTGGCGCGTTCAGACGTCCAGAACTGCTGATCGTCCAGCCCCCGCCCTCGTGCGCCACGCTGATCTGCTCGGTCCCCATCGGGCGTGCGCGCACGAAGACCGCGAAGGTGGACTCGCTGCGGGCCCTGCCGGGCCCAGGCGTTGGTGGCTGCGCGGTGGCCGGGGCCGGCCGCACGACGCCCACCGCGGCCACGAAGGCCGCCACAAAGGCACGGGTACAATGATGGGATGGCATCCTGCTCGCGTGGGACTTTATAGCATGACCGATGAGGTTTCAGGCCGTGGCTATGCCGCAGCGCGTGGTGGCGCGGGTGTCATCGATCGTCCGCGCGGCCGCATCGTCGTCTCGGGCCGCGACCGCCGGTCCTACTTGCAGGGGCTGCTGACGAACGACATCGTTGCGCTTGGGCCCGGCCAGGGGTGCTACGCCGCCTACCTCACCCCGCAGGGACGGATGATCGCCGACCTCTTCGTCTACGAATTGGG